>DWYY01000046.1 GCA_019118445.1 Candidatus Eisenbergiella merdipullorum
TACAATAACATAAAATAACATATATAAAAACAAAAAATTTGACAGAAAAAAAGCAGGTTTTATGCGACCCGCAAGTACTATTCTAATTATTCAACTGTCAAACTCCCGAGCTGTTCTGTCTGACCCGTATAGACTTTTCCCAAATTTTTCTTGTATTCTTCTCTATTTGCATATACAATAAAAAGAAACTTTTTCAGGAAACATAGGGAGAAAGATCATGATCTCATTTTTGGCAAAGCTTTTCATTAAAAATTATAAGGAGACGGATCAGCCGGAAGTGCGGCAGGCTTACGGCGTGCTGTGCGGGGCTGTGGGCATCGGGTTCAATATCCTTTTATTCCTCGGCAAGTTTATCGCCGGGCTGATCAGCAATTCCATCGCCATCACAGCGGACGCCTTCAACAACTTGTCGGACGCGGGTTCCTCGCTGATCACCCTGGTGGGCTTTAAAATGGCGGGCCAGAAGCCTGACCCGGGCCATCCCTTCGGACACGGCAGGATCGAATATCTGACCGGGCTGTTCGTTTCCCTGCTGATCATCCTCATGGGCTTCGAGCTCGTCTCCACCTCCTTCCAAAAGATCCTTCATCCGGAGGATACGCTCTGCACGCCCGTCGTGATCGGGATCCTCATCGCATCCATCCTGGTGAAGTTCTATATGTTCCTGTACAACCGGGGAACAGGCCGGAAGATTGACAGCGCAGCCATGACCGCCACGGCAACGGACAGCTTCAGCGACATGCTCTCCACCACCGTTGTGCTCATCGCCACTCTGATCGGCTATTTTACGGGCCTTCATATCGACAGCTTCTGCGGTCTCCTGGTGGGCCTGTTCATCCTCATCGCGGGGCTCCGCTCCGCCGGCGAGACCATCAGCCCTCTTCTGGGCCAGCCGCCGAAAAAAGAATTTGTCGATAAGATCGAAAGCATCGTCATGAGCCACGACGAGATCCTCGGGCTGCACGACCTGATCGTCCACGATTATGGTCCGGGCCGGACCATGATCTCCCTGCATGCCGAAGTTCCCGCTTCCGGAGACCTGCTCCATCTGCACGATACCATCGACAACATCGAGCGGGACCTGAAAAAAGAGCTTCACTGCGACGCGGTCATCCATATGGATCCCGTCATGAACGATGATATGGAAACCCTGCAGCTCAAACAGAAGGTCACCGACCTGCTCCATCAGCTTGACGGCTCCCTTAACCTGCATGACTTCCGGATCGTGAAGGGCCCGACCCATACGAACATCATTTTCGACATTCTCGTGCCGTTCCATTCTTCCCTGACGGATGAAGAGATCCTTTCGCACATGCAGGATGCCATACATAAGCTGGATCCCGGTTATTATGCCGTGATCAATATCGACAAGGATTATACAAGCTGAAAGCGAAAATCAGTAGTTGACAAAACACACGGCACGATGTAAGGTAGAAATAAGCCAACGCATAACAATTGAAAAAATAAGAAAGGAGGAAGCATTGATGGCTGAAAGAATCAGAATCGCAGCACAGCATACCAGTACACCAGTTATGCCATACGACGCTTACCTCCCGTTTTTCATTTTCTGATTTTCCGGACAGTTTCTGTCCATTCTGTTCCGGAAGAGCTTACCGGCCGCAGTCCCACCGGATGCGCGCCCGGAATCCACAGAGAATTTTCACCACGGCAGGTAATCCTGGCGTGGTTTTTTCATCTCTTCCGGTCTGTTTCCGCCGTTTCAGCACGGCTTCTCCGGTCCGAAGCTCCACGCCACATGGGAAAGCATGCATGAATTCATTTTCATCAAAAAAGGATTCATGAAGAATTTATTTTCAAGGGGGAGTTTCTTTTCATGAAAAAATTATCCAGTTATCTACTCAGACACAAATTCGGCTATCTGTTCGTCTTCGTGTCCATGGTCATCGCGGTATCGCTTGATCTTCTGACCCCGCAGGTGACCCGTGTCATCGTGGACGATGTGATCCAGGGAGGCCAGGTCTCCAGGCTCCGTTTTCTGCTGCCCTGCATCCTTGTCATCGGACTGGGCCGCTGCATCTTCGGCTACACCAAGGAATACACCTCCGATCTCATCGGATCGGCCATCGCCACGGACATCCGAAAGGATCTGTTCACCTATCTGCAGTCTTTGAGCGCGGACTTCTTTGACAGGAACAACACGGGCGAGCTGATGAGCCGGGTCAAAGACGATATCGACCGTATCTGGAACGCGCTGGGATATGTGAGCATGCTCATTATGGAAGTGGTTTTCCACACCTGCCTGGTGCTGCTTAGCATGTACAGCCTGAACTGGCGGCTGGCCCTCATTCCCACGGCAGCCATGATCGCAACCGGCGTGATCGCCGTATTCGAGGAGCGGCGGCTGGGCGCCGTATATGAGGAAATCAGCGAGGAAAACGCGGCATTGAATACCGTGGCGGAAGAAAATCTGGCAGGCGTGCGCACCGTCAAGGCCTTTGCCAGAGAAAAATTTGAGATCAAAAAATTTCTTTCCCACAACCAGCGGTATTATGATCTGAACATGAAGCAGTCAAAGGTTTTCGTGAAATATTATCCCTGCTTCTCTCTTATCACCAAGCTGCTTCCGCTCATCGTGCTTCTGCTGGGCGGAAGCCAGGTGATCCGCGGGGAGCTCACACTCGGCAGTCTGACCGCTTTCGTGGAATATTCCATGAACATCGTCTGGCCCATGGAAATGCTGGGATGGCTGTCCAACGATTTTTCCTCCGGCGTGGGAAGCTACCGGAAGATCCGGAAAATCTATCAGGCAAGGCCCTCCGTCACGGAGCCGGAGAAGCCTGTGGTGCTCCCTGCTGTACAGGGAAAAATTGAATTTGACAATGTATCCTTTCATAAAGCGGACGGGCATGAGATTCTGCATGACATTTCCTTTACCGTGGAGCCGGGAAAGACGCTTGGCATCATGGGAGCCACCGGCTCGGGAAAAACCTCCATCATCCAGCTTCTGGAACGGCTTTACGATGCCACCGGCGGGACCATCCGTCTGGACGGTGTGAATATCCGCGACCTGTCCCTGAAGCAGCTTCGAGGCAGCATTTCCCTGGTGATGCAGGATGTGTTTCTCTTCTCCGACACCATCAGCGAAAACGTGCGTCTGGGGAAGAGGGAGCTGGTGGGCGACGGGGATATCCGTACCGCTTCGGAAAGTGCTCAGGCAAGCGAGTTCATCGAACGCCTTTCCGAGCAGTATGAAACCGTCATCGGAGAACGGGGCGTGGGCCTTTCCGGCGGCCAGAAGCAGCGCATCAGCATCGCGCGGGCCATCGCCAAGCATAATCCCGTCCTGATCCTGGACGATTCCACCAGCGCGCTGGACATGGAAACGGAATACGCGATCCAGCAGGCGCTTCAGGAGCTTTCCGGCACAACGAAGCTGATCATCGCCCACCGCATCAGCGCAGTACGAAACGCTGATGAAATCATCGTGCTGGAAAACGGAACCATCCGGGAACGGGGAACCCATGAGAGCCTGCTCGCCCTGCACGGATTGTATTATGAAACCTGGCAGTCCCAGTACGGGGCTGTCCCGGATACGGAAGGAGACTTTTATGGCTTTTAATTCCTATAAAAAAGATGAAAATACGGTAACAGCCGGAAAGGCCGCCACGCTTTCCCGACTGTTCTCCTATCTTCTTTCCTATAAAAAACAGATTGTCGGCGTCCTGTTCATCATGGGCTTCTGTGTGGTGGTAAACCTCATCAACCCGCTGATCATGGAATCTGCCGTAGACGATCATATCTCCGCCGGAGACTTCCGGGGACTTCTCCGGCTGATTCTCTTCGCCGTTGTCATCAACCTGCTCATGGTCGTCGGCATCAAAATCCGCATGTATGTGATGGCAAAGGTCTGCAACAGCATTCTGGTCACCATCCGGCAGGAGCTCTACGTTCACATTCAGACGCTGGACTTTCAGTTCTTTGACAGCCGCCCCACCGGAAAGATCCTGGCGCGCATCATCGGGGACATTAACTCCTTAAAGGATGTTCTCTCCAACTGCGTCACCACCCTGATTCCGGATTTCATCACCATCAGCGCGGTAGCCGTCATCATGTTCGTTAAGGACGCCAGGCTTGCCGCAGCGGCCCTTGTGAGCCTTCCCCTGATGGCCGCGGGAATCTGGTACATCCAGACCCATTCCCATGAAAGATGGCAGATCCACCGGAAGAAATCCTCCAACCTGAATGCCTTCGTGCACGAGGACCTTTCCGGCATCCGGATCATCCAGAGCTTCGGCGCGGAAGCCGAAACCATGGACACCTTCCGGGATCTGACAAAACAGCATCGGGATTCCTTTGTCAACGCGGTACGGCTCAACGATGCCGTAGGGCCGGTCATTGACCTGTGCTGGGCCATCGGTCTGTTTTCCCTGTATTTCGTAGGGATTGTTGTGCTGGGCGCGGGCCGGGTATCCGTGGGAACCTTTCTTGCGTTCGGAACCTATATTTCCATGTTCTGGAACCCGATCATGAATCTGAGCAACTTTTACAACCAGATGATCACCAATATAGCCGGAGCCGAGCGGGTTTTTGAAATCATGGACACCCCTTCTGCCATCACCGATGCGGAAGGCGTAAAGGAGCTTCCCCCCATTCGGGGCGAGGTGGTCTTTGACCATGTTTCCTTTTCCTATGACGAATCCACAAAGGTGCTAAACGATGTGAGCTTTCACATCCGTCCCGGCGAAACCATCGCGCTGGTGGGACCTACCGGAGCCGGAAAAACCACCATCGTCAATCTGATCAGCCGTTTTTACGACATTCAGGAGGGCCATGTGTACATCGACGGCCATGATGTGAAGGAGGTTTCCATCGAAAGCCTGCGGCGGCAGATGGGCATCATGACCCAGGACAACTTCCTGTTCTCCGGCACCATTCGGGACAACATCCGCTATGGAAAGCTGGACGCAACGGATGATGAAATCGTGGCTGCTGCCAAAGCGGTGAATGCCCATGACTTCATCATGCGGCTGGAAAAGGGCTATGACACTGTACTGAGCGAACGGGGCGGCGGCCTGTCCATCGGCCAGAAGCAGCTCCTCGCCTTTGCCCGCACCATGGTTTCCGATCCCGCCATCCTCATTCTGGATGAGGCCACCTCCAGCATCGACACCAAAACCGAGTTGCTGGTACAGGAGGGCATCGAACACCTGCTGGCAGGCCGTACCTCCTTCGTCATCGCCCACCGGCTTTCCACTATCCAGAAGGCGGACCGCATCTTTGTAATCGATGAAGGAACCATTATTGAGGAGGGAAATGCGGCGCAGCTCATGGAAAAGAAGGGCGCCTATTACAAACTGTATATGAGCCAGTTTGCTCAGTTTAAAAATGTGATGTAAATGACGACCTCCATATCTTCAGATACGGCGCGCGTCGGAAACACGCTGCGGGAACAGATTCCTGCAGTGTGTCGCTGCCGCGCGCCGCTTTTTTCACTCCTTCCCGGGAACCACTCTTGCCTGCAGCCTTGTGACAAACTCCTCCGGCTCCGCCGTGTACCGGTTGTCCACCGGATACCACTCCAGAATGTCTCCTTCGATTTTCAGGCCGCGCCTGTCGGCCTCCTCCATCAGCTCCTTAATCCGCTGCGGCGACTGACGGTAGCTGCCCCGGTAATAAACCGTAAGATACTCCCCCTCCGGCAGAACCTGCAGTCCGTCGGTCTCCCCTCTCTCCGGAAGCTCGTCCAGGATGATGAAAACCGAATGAAACAGGTTATAAATTCCGTTTCTCACATCCTGCGGCGACACGCTGGCTCCGATCTCACGCTCCCCAAGGCTTCTGATCTTATCCTCATGACGCTTCTGCAGCCGTTTCACCGCATAATCCATCTCCTCGTCCCGCCGGATCTCGGCATTCAGCTGCAGGCAGTACCGGGCCGGACAGTGCAGGCACCGGTAGCTGCCCGCTTCGATTTTTTCGTATTTTTCCAGATGGGCGACACGCTCCTCTATGGCCTGTTCTATGCGCTTCAGTCTCTCTCTCTGCTGCCTCACCTTCTCTTTTTCCTGCTCCAGCATGGAAAGGGTGCTTTCCATATTCTGGCAGTCCAGATATTCTCCGATCTGTTTCATGGAAAACCCCAGCATGAGCAGGTCCCGAATGACGTTCAGCCGGTAAATGTCCTTCAGGGAATACAACCGGTAATTGTTCTCCCCCCTTCTGGGAGACAGCGCTCCGATTTTCTCATAATAGCGCAGGGAATCGATGCCAATTCCGTACAGACGGGAAATCTCACTGATGGTATAATATTCCTTCATTTCCTCTATATCCTCCTTCTCCTGTCCGCGGCTGCCTTGCCATTTTCAATAAAAGCTCTTGACCCTGGTATTATACCAGAGTTTATACTCTAAGAAAACAGCGGAAATTCGACAGCAGGGGACATTTTCCCCAGTTCCGTTTTCCGCTGAATTTTAAAGAAAAGAGGTTTTATTTTGCTGTTACTGAACAAAAATCTGTCTTCGAAGCTGCGTTCTTCCCTTCCCCGGCTGTGGGAAAAAGGGAAAAATCTGTTTCCGCCGAAAATCATTCTCTCCATTCTTGCCGGAACGGCCATCTCCGCCTTCGGCATGGTCAATATCCACCAGAGGGTACATATCACTGAGGGCGGCGTGCTGGGCATGATCCTCCTGTTAAACTACTGGTTCCATGTTCCCACCTCACTGCTCTCTCCGATTCTGGATGCCATCAGCTATGCGGCGGGATTTAAGTTTCTGGGGAAACAGTTCCTTCCCCGCTCCATCGCCGCAACTCTGTCGCTGGCCTTTTTCCTGCGGTTTTGGGAAGTCGTTCCCTTCCGCCTGCCGGATCTGAGCGATCACCCTCTTCTGGCCGCCATATTCGGCGCCTGCTTTGTAGGCATTGGCGTTGGCCTGATCGTGCGTCAGGGAATCTCCAGCGGAGGCGACGACGCTCTTGCGCTCGTCATCTCAAAGCTCACTCACTGCAAAATATCCAGAGCCTATCTTGCCACCGACCTGACGGTGCTGGTGCTTTCCCTGAGCTACATTCCGGTCTCCAGAATCGCTTATTCACTGGTGACGGTGACCATTTCCTCCCTGCTGATCGATGCGGTCTCCTCCTTCCGGGCTTCCAAAAGCGAAACAGTGGATGCTGCGGGCGGAGAGGAAAGTGCGGCGGAAGATGTTTCCGAAGAGATGGCTGAAGGTGGCGGGGCAGCGCAGGCGGAATGAGCCGAAACCTTTTCTTTAACGGATTGGCATAGTCTCGGGCATCCATACGGTACTGCTCCGGCAGCCAACAGCGTGTGCCTCCACCAAGGAATGTACCGATCACAGCCTATTCGTACAATTTTTTCCGGCAGCGGCTTGTCTCCGCCTTCCTTCTGCCTCATCCAACAATGGTATCGTTGCTGTTAGACATTTCCCACTGCCAGACGGGTCAGAAGATTTCACCAGCCAGAACATACGGCCGCCTGACGGACAAAAAAAGCGGCCATGTCAATCATCTGACAGGCCGCACATTTCAAACCTCTATTCCGGCAGATACCCTTTTATAACAGTTCTTCCGCAAGTGTGAACCATTCCTCAGCAGACAGGTTCATATCATATCCGGAAATACTATAGAAGTTTGTTCCATCGCTCCAGATGACACTTTCCTGTCCAGAAGAATATCTCACAAACAGAAAAAAATTGTTAAAACTGCTACGGGAAGAAAGGCTGGTTTTACTCCGAAAAAAAGTAATCCCGGATACAGACGTATTTCTTTCCGGTTTTACCGGGGCATTCTCTATAATGTCAAAAATATCCCGCCTCATACAGCTTTCTGAAATAATCGTTTGTTTCCAGCAGCTCCTCGGAGCCGCCGTCTCCCACGATTCGGCCAGCCTTCATGGCGATGATGCGGTCGCAGCCGCGGATGGAATTGAGCCTGTGGGCCACACAGATCATCGTTTTCTTTTTCCACCGGGAAAAGACCTCCCCGAGCACCGCCTCCTCAGTCAGGTTATCCATGGCCGAAGTGGCTTCGTCCAGCAGAATAACACTTTTCCGCTTCTCCTCCAGAAACAGCCTGGCCAGGGCCACACGCTGCTTCTCACCGCCGGAAAGCATCACGCCCCGCTCCCCGAGCCGGGTTTCCAGTCCGTCCGGAAGTTTCTCATAAACCGGGATGAAACGGGCCATTTTCATGGCGGCCCGAAGCGCTTCCTCCGGAATATCCTCCCCGAAATCCAGATTTTCTCGCAGGGAACCGTCAAAAACAGGAGCATCCTGGGAAATATAGCCCAGATACTCATAGAGGCTGTTCAGACGGATATCATGAAGCTCCATGCCGTCCAGCCGGATGTTTCCCGTCTCATATTTCAAAAGACCGCAGAGCAGCTTTGCCAGCGTGGATTTTCCGGAACCGCTCTCTCCCACCAAAGCCACCTTTTCTCCCGGCCTTATGGTGAGATTCAGATCCCGGAGGATCTTACGATCTCCATAGACAAAGTTCAGACCGTTGATCCGGATTTCTCCGCTCAAACCATTCAAAGCTCTTCCTCTCTCCAGCTGTTCATCCTCCGCCGCATGCAGGAATTCCTCCAGTCGGCCCCATGCGGTCATATCCAGCCGGTACTGAACCAGAAGCACGTTGAAAATGGCGATGGGAGAATAAACATTATTCATCAGCGTGATGAGGGCAACCACTTCTCCCACGGAAAGCCCGCCGGCCAGCCATGCATAAGCCAGGACACCCAGCTCCATGGCGGCCACGATGAGCGCGAAAATCACGAAAAAGGCCTCATGAATCATTCCCATTCGGGCCTGAGTCTTCACAATCTTATCTCCCGTCCGGCGCGCCTTTGCCAGTTCTCCGGGAAAGCGCCGCTCCATCCGGAAAACCACCATCTCCATGAAGCCCCGTACCAGAAAATGATTCAGCCTCTCCTGATTGGAAAGCAGACATTCCTTCATCCGGTACAGCACCTTTAAAAGCGCCCACGCCGTCAGATATACCACGATGTATCCGCACAGGATAGCAATGGTCAGCCCCTGGCTGATCCGCCAGATAAAAAAGAGTCCGAAGCAGATCGTGGGCAGAAGCTCACGGATCAGACATAGCCAGAAGCCGAACAGAATATCCCGTCCTGCAGCCGCTCCCGTTTCAATCCGCTGGGTCAGCTCTCCGGTTCCAAGCTTCTGATATTCCTGAAAATCGATCCTGCTGATCTTTTCCAGAGCCAGCAGCCTGAAATCCAGATACAGCCCCTCGTTCAGCTTCCGGTATGGATATTCGTCCAGATAGGGCAGCACATATCCGGCGATCAGCACAACGGCGTAAACGGCAAGCGCTCCCGCCCGCAGAGAACCGTCCGTCAGGCCATCAATCACCTGCTGATAACAGCCGGCCTTCGCATTCGCCAGAAAGGCGTTTCCAATTCCCAGCAGAATAAAAACCGAAATCCAGCCCCTGTTTTTTCCCGCCACCATTTTGATTTCCTGATTTTCCAGCCTGATTTTTTCTTTATATTTTATATATATGGTACGCATCTGTACGCTCCTTTCGAAATCCATTTTTATGGAACAAGAAACTTCGAAAGCAGTACAGCTGCGGCTGTCAGTTTATCTCACTGATCTCATTTTTCTCAATACAGCCTCTGACAGCGGTCTGCAGCTGTACTGAGAAGCTACCTCGGGCATATTCCAAAGATTTCACGGCGTTTATCTCCTTTCCAGAATCACAAGGAGCGTTCCACATTTCACAGTGACGCTTCCCGCCTTGCCGATAAACTCATTGCTCACTCCTACCGGAAAGGCGTTGGTCACCACCGCCTCGTCCAGCAGATATTTCATATTCCGGATGGTTACTCCTTCCGCCCTGTCTCCCAGAGAAAACAGGGAGAGGAACCCCTGCTCCTTCTCGTCAAATGTTACGGTCTCATTGTGCAGAAGGAAAACCGTTTCTTCCGCCTCCAACAGACGTCCCGAAGCGCCATGCTCCTTCAGGTAGTTCAGGCACTGAATGTTGGCGATTGTGTGGGAAAGTCGCTTTCCCTGAGCCGCCGCGTAGAGATCAAAAGAGACAAAGCCTCTCTTCAGCCCCTCTTTCATCGCCGCCAGCATATCCGTATCGTCCTTTACGACCGGAAGAATCTGCACTCTGTCCGGACTCCCGCTCCGAAAGGCCTCCACACGGCGTCTGTTCTCCTCATCCAGAGAATCAAAATCTCCCAGAATCAGATCCGGCTCCACGCCAAGCTGCCTGCAATGCGCATATCCGCCGTCTGCCGCAATCACAAAATCCTCCGGTCTCACGGGAATGGCGTCCACCGTAAGCTCTCCCGCGCCGACAATGATACAGGTTCCCATCTTCTGGCCGGTTCTGTTTTCCGTTATGATTTCTGCCGTGTTTTTCATCATTATGTTCCTCATCTCCACACTGTTGCCCTGTTTCTCCTTTTCCGGCCGGTCATCCTCCCTTTTCTCAGGGCGCCGGTTCTTCCCTGACCAGATCCCTACTGCTCCATTTTCCGGTCAGATACCGGACGAAGGAGATCAGAAAATTCACCGTCCAGCCCGCGGGTACCGCATACCATACGGCGGCCACACCGATGACAGGGGCGAGAAGAAAGGCTCCCGCCACGCGGATCGTCAGGTTGACCAGGTTGGCGCATGTGAATACCACCACATCTCCGGCCCCTCGAAGCACGCCGTCCGTGATGGCCTTCAGGCCGATGCACACGAAGAAAAATTTCAGGAAGGACAGGTAGGCATATCCGGTTTCAAAGGCCTCTCCCGTTCCGCCGGTGTCCAGGAAGGCCCCTATCACCGCTCTTCCGAAAAGCAACAGAATGAGCAGGATCACCACGCCGAAGCCTGCCACAATGCCCCATGCGGCCCGGTATCCGGCTTTCACCCGCTCCGGCTTTCTGGCACCCATGTTCTGGGCCGTAAAGGTGGAGACCGCATTTCCTGTGGAAATCATGGGAACGATGCAGATGGATTCGATCCTGGTCCCCGCAGAGTATCCGGCCAGGGCGGAGGAGCCGAAGCCGTTTACCACGGACTGCACCAGCAGCATGCCGATGGATACGATGGACTGCTGAAGGATGGAAGGAATCGCGATCCGGACCATGGACGCCAGGATTCCCGTATCGTATTTTGCAATTCTTCCTTCCGCCTCAAAACCCTTCAGCCTGCGCATCAGCAGGAGGAAAGAGAGAATGGCCGCCAGCCCCTGCGCCATCACGGTTGCGATTGCCACTCCGGCCACAGCGAGCCCGAAGGAAAGGACAAACCACAGATCCAGCACCACGTTCAGCACGGAGGAAAAGATCAGAAGCCCCAGAGGCGTTCTGGAATCTCCCAGCGCATTGAACATGGAAGAAAGAATATTGTACATGAACAAAAAGGGCATGCCCAGGAAATAGATTCCCAGGTAGGTTCCAGCCGCGTCCAGAATGTTTTCCGGCGTATTCAGCCAGATCAGAATCTGCCGGTTCATCACAAATCCGAATGCACCGAGAAAAATCCCCACGCCGAGGAAGGTGATCAGCGCCGTGTAAACCGAGGTTTTCATCCGGTCAAAACGGCCTGCCCCAAGATACTGGGAGGTGATCACCGAAGCGCCGATTCCGCCGCCGATGGCGATCATCACGAATACATTGGTCAGAGAATAGGAAGCGCCGACCGCCGCCAGCGCATCCTCTCCCACAAAACGCCCCACGATGATGGAGTCCGTCATATTATAAAACTGCTGAAAAAGGTTGCCCAGAATCATGGGCAGAGCGAACAGGAACAGCCCTATTCCCGGTGATCCCTCCAGCATGCTTCTTTTTTCCCCTTTTCCGTTTTCCGTCGCGGCAGAGGAGGCCGCATGTGTCTTTTTCATTGGCTTTTCCTTCTTTATATGCTTCAGATAAATATGCCTTTCTATTTTATCAATTTTGTCCGGATTTGAAAAGATGTGTAAAACCAGATCAGAAAGAACTTTTTCGTTTTCTGACAGAAAGATTGATAAGCGAATCAGAATCAAAGAAAATGCAGGCTGTTTGGAAAGTCTCCTTTCCCGTTTTTTTCGTCTGCCCTGCCTGTTCAGGCAAACATGCCGCCGACGGCAATCCGCTTCAGAGCGGTAACAGCGGTATCGTAATCCACTTCCTCTTCCAGAAGCCTTTCCGTAAGATTCCGGTAATCCTCCCGGTAAGCCTCATTCCGGACGATCTCTGAAAGGAGTGCCGGAACATTGACTCCATCCTTTGCCGACGGGCAGATGGGCGATGGCTTTCTGACGGATCGAACCTCCTGAACCAACGCGTGAAAGGTGTCATCCTGCCTTACCAGAGGAAGCAGCTTATAAATATCGTAGAGGTGCCGGGAATGCTTTCTGACCCGGTTCTGAAGATAATAATCGCACACCGCGAAAACCTTGTCCGCAAGCGTCCGGTCAAGCCCCTGTACCTTCATGCAGAAGGCGTTCAGGCCGTATCTTTCGAGAAGTTCCGGCGCTTCCGCTTTTAACATATCGCCGATCATACTGTCTACCGGCATGATGACGGTGGGGAAGGCGATGGTGGTAAAAGAGGTTTCAAGATATATCACAGGCTGTACCGTCTCATTCAGTTTAGGAAGAACCGATTCATAAGCAACAATATAGCGGTTATAATCTCTGCGGCTCCGCGTCTCATTCAGATTCAGAATTTCAAGCCCCATCTGCTGTATGGCGTCTACGATTCCATATTTCAGTTTTTTCTTCTGCCCCTGGGACAAATTCTGATCGACTGTAACGTCAATATCCTCTGAAAACCTGGAAATTATCTTATAGCATTTGGAAAGAGACGTTCCTCCCTTAAAGACCACAAACGGCATTTCCAAGGACAAAAGCCGCAGAATCATTGTTACATAATAATCCTTCTCAATCATTTTTCCCATTCTGCCGGTCTGATAGGATACCCGGTTTATGATATGGGAAAATTGTTTTTTATCTTCATGGAGAAACACCTGTAAGCACCCCCGTTTCGTACATATTTCGGTAAATTCTGTCAGGGTAGCAGGGCAGGAACGGTTCCATATCAGCAAATGATATTTTCATGCTCTTCATATAAAGCAGAATGGATTTTTTCAGCCGTTCTCCCTCCTCCTCTGCAATTTCATCAATATCTCTTAACAGATCGAGAAACTGAAGAATCCTGTAATTTTCTTCTGTAACAGTTACTTTAGGCTTTCTCAAAATCACTTTTGTGCGAACCAGAGAGGTTTCCCGATAATCGGAGGTCGCACGGTTGGTCACCACATCATAAACTGCCGGAACCTGGCTGGTCACACCAATTTCATTTGCAAACATGAGGCCGCTGAGATAGCCAAAAATCCCACTTTTGTTCCTTAGATATTTTCTTTCAATAACAATATCCATGGGTATTATGGAGTCAAAGCCGAAACAGTCTTCCACAGGTATATAATAGACTCCCGTTGAATACCTCTTCAGTTTTCCCTCATCCGTCAACTTTTTTATCTGTTGACGCAGATTCGCATCCGTCATTCCAGTCACCTGGACTTCTGAAAGCAGAATGGGTTCATTTTCTCCATAACAATCCTTCAGGAAATCAAATAATTCCATTTTTCCTCCTTTCACAAAATAGAAAATATGCTTTTCATTTTTATTATAATCTATCAGAATACATCCGTCAATCAGCAAAATCCAGTAACCACGCCGGTCTGACGCTCTGGTTCCTGGATTTTGTATTTTCCTTATATACCCGTATCCTGAACGGATCCGTTTTCCTGTCCCTCTGTATTTTTACGCTGGAAAATGTACAATTATATAATTATTTTCGTTGTATTTTCTGTTTTCCATAGTATACTGTATCTGAACCGGTGCATCCCTGCACCGGACTGTAATTGAGAAGCTTACGATAAGGAGTCCCCATGCTGACTTTCCCCAAAAATCTGACCGTTCCCCAGAAGCAGGCCTTTGAAAAGCGCTACCGGCAGGCTGCTGCGGAATATATTCCACAGCGGGTGGCCTATTTTCAGCCCTTCACCGGCGGAACCTATACGCGCATCACCATCCGTGGACAGCATACCCGCTGGGGGAGCTGCTCCAGCCGGGGCACCCTCTCCTTCAACTGGCGGCTGATGCTGGCGCCTCCCCGGGTGCTCGACTATGTGGTGGTGCATGAACTGTGCCATCTGACCCATATGGATCACTCCAAAGCCTTCTGGGGCGCGGTGGAACGGGTGATGCCTGACTATAAAATTCATAAAAACTGGCTGAGAGAGCACGGCGCGGAGCTGTTTGTTCTGGACACCTGATTTGGTCCGGGATATCTGACTGTTGTCCGGGGGTACCTGATTTTTTTGTTGAAACGTGCTGAAAAGAGTGCTAAGCTGTTTGAGGATTTCATTCATCTGGAGGACAGCTTATGCAGAACAAAAGAACGATTCTCAAAAAGGCGCTTTTTGCCGCCTTTCCCAATACCCTTCCCATTCTGGCAGGCTTTCTGTTTCTGGGAATGACCTACGGGATCTATATGAATGTCTCCGGCTTCAGCTTCTGGTATCCCTGCCTGATGAGCCTGACCATCTTCGCAGGCTCTGTGGAGTTTGTGGCCGTAAATCTCCTTCTTGGGGCCTTCCATCCCATACAGGCGCTGGCGATGACGCTCATGCTCAACGCCAGGCATCTGTTCTACGGGATTTCCATGCTGGACCGGTTCCGCGGCATGGGCCTGAAAAAAATCTATCTCATCTTCGGCATGTGCGACGAAACCTTTTCCATCAATTATACCGCGCAGGTCCCGACGGACGTGGACCGGGGATGGTTCATGTTCTTTGTGACCCTCCTGAACCACCTGTACTGGTTTGCCGGCGCGACCCTGGGGGGCATCTTCGGCTCCTTTATCACCTTCAGCACCGAAGGGCTGGATTTTGTCATGACCGCCATGTTCGTTGTCATTTTTCTGGAGCAGTGGCTGAAGGAGGAGAAACATGAAAGCTCCCTTCTTGGCATCGGTCTCTCCGTTCTGAGCCTGATCGCCTTCGGTGCGGACGGTTTTCTCATCCCCGCCATGCTTTCCATCCTCGCTGTCCTGACCCTGCTCAGAAAGCCCCTGGAGAAGGGAGGTGTGCCCGCATGACTCTGACGCAACAGCTCATCACCATCGGCATGGTCATCCTGGGAACGGTGCTGACCCGTTTTCTTCCGTTCCTGATCTTTCCCGCCGGGAAGCCCACACCGAAATACATTCAGTATCTGGGAAAGGTTCTGCCCGCCGCCGTATTCGGCCTGCTGGTCGTCTACTGCCTGAGGAATGTGAACCTGTTTGCCGCAAGCCATGGCATCCCCGAGCTTCTGGCCATCCTTGTGGTCGTCGCGCTGCATCTCTGGAAACGCCAGATGCTCCTTTCCATCGCCGGCGGAACTGTCTTTTACATGCTGCTGGTCCAGTTTGTATTCTGATCCCTGTCATAGTATATCCGAAAAAATATCTGGATGATCTGCACCAGGAAATTGATCATGTAAAAAAAGAAATCCATTCAGGGAAACAACCTGTTTTCGATAATATTGATACACTTTTTGCAAAACTGGAGGAATGATGCCATATCTGTTGACTTATACCAACCGCTTTCAGAAACATTATAAATAAAAAGGAAACGGCCCGCGCCGGTTCTCGTGCCGCGCAGGCCTCTTCCCCCTTTCCAATTCCTTTACGCTCTCTTGGAAAGCACATCCTTTTCATATCTCTGGATTTCCTTGAACCACTCGCCCTTGACGGGAACGTTGTTCTTCTCGCAGAAGTAATCCCACACATCACCGAAGGGATAGGTCTTCATCTCCTCCTGCATTGCCATCAGCTCCGTGAACTGGTTGGTGTCCTGCAGCTCTTTGAGGCGTTTGTTGGGCGAAACAAGCGCGTAAAGCAGAGCCTTCTGCATGTTCCTCATGCCTACGACCCAGGCGGAAACGCGGTTGATGCTGGCGTCGAAGAAGTCAAGAGCCAGAAGCACCCTGTCGATGGCGTCGTTCCTCACGATCTCCTTCGCGATCTCCTTGGTCTCATCGTCCAGAAGGACCACATGGTCGCTATCCCAGCGGACGCCTCTGGTCACATGCAGGGCAATCTTGTCGTTAAACAGGAGCATGGAAGAGATCTTGTCGGAAACCAGCTCCGTGGGATGGTAGTGACCGTTGTCCATCAGGCTGATGATATTGTTCCTTGCCGCATAGTTGATGGTGAACTCGCTGGAGCCGACAGTGTAGGACTCCAGGCCGATGCCGAATACCTTGGACTCCAGGCATACCAGCACTTTTTCCCTGTCGTAAGGGATGGAAAGGATCTGGTCCAGGGAATCCTTGAATCTCGCTCTGGGCCCGAGCCTGTCAGCCGGAACATCCTTGTAGCCGTCCGGGATCCAAATGTTCATGGCGCAGGGAACACCGAGTTCCTCCGCAAAATACTGGGAGATGCGGATGCAGGCCTTTCCGTGGTCGATCCAGAACTTCCGGACCTTTTCATCGGGGCTGGAAAGGGTCAGGTTGTCAACCACCATAGGATGGGAGAAGAAGGTGGGGTTGAAATCCAGCCCAAGCCCTCTTTCTTTGGCAAACTCCACCCACTTTTTGAAATGTCTGGGTTCGATCTTGTCCCTGTCCACAAATTCGCCGTCCTCAAAGATAGCGTAGCTTGCATGCAGGTTGAGCTTGTGTTTTCCGGGGATCAGGCTCAGCGCCTCATCGATATCCGCCATCAGCTCCTCGGGAGTCCTTGCCCTTCCGGGATAATTACCGGTGGTCTGGATGCCGCCGGACAGGGGGCCCTTCTGGTCAAAACCGATCACGTCATCGCCCTGCCAGCAGTGCATGGAGATCGCGATGTTCTGCAGGGTATCCAGCGCTTTGTCGGTATCCACGCCGATCGCCGCGTAGATATTTTTGGCCTCCTCGTATCTTTCTTTTACGCTCATTTTAAGCTCCTTTCCGTCCCCTTTCGGGACTGTCCGTGGCAGAGCACGGAGTTTTTTCGTTAAAACTGTCTGTGTATGTTTCTTTAAGCTTTGCGCTTATGACGCCCCTGTTCCTGTTTTCGGCGTATATTCCTTTACGCCGAAGGAGTCATAGATACAGCGGCGGATGGCCTCCAGGCTGTCAAACTGCCCGTCCTGTATCATCTGCACCGCCAGGTTCCCGATGGCGGTCGCCTCGCCCGGCCCCGCATAGACGTTCCTTCCGGAACTATCCGCGGTAAGCTGGTTTAAGTAAGCTGCGTTGGAACCGCCTCCGACGATATTGATGGCCGGAAAATGCCTTCCGGTCAGCTCCTCGATCTCCGAAACCGTCTGCGCATAGCTTTCCGCCAGGCTCTGATAGATCACAGCGGCGGTCTGCCCCACCGTTTCCGGAACCGCCTCGCCCGCTTTCCGGCAATAGTCCCGAATGGCTTCCAGCATGCTGTCCGGCGCGAGGAAGACGTCGTCATTCACATCCACGCGGGAAGGAAAAGCGTTCTCCTCCTCTGCCATATCGCAGAGCTGTGCAAAAGAATAGACGTCGTTCCATTCGTGGCGAGCGGACTGGATCATCCACAGCCCCATGATATTTTTCAGATAACGGAAGCGGTATTCATATCCGCCCTCGTTGGTGAAGTTCCGTTTTCTGCTCTCCTCCGTGCAGATCGCACGGTCGTTTTCGATTCCCATTAAGGACCAGGTGCCGGAACTGATGTACAGACAATCCTTCGTCAGCGCCGGAACGGAAATGACCGCGGATGCGGTATCATGGGTGGCGGGCAGCACCACCTGGCAGGAAAATCCGACCTCATCCGCCACCTCTTTGGTAAAGCATCCCACTGTCGTGCCCGGCATGTGGAGAGGCTTAAAAATAGAACTCTTAAATCCCAGCCGTTCGATCAGCTCATAGTCCCACTGCTTCGTTTCGGGGCTCACAAGCTGGGTGGACGTGGCATTGGTATACTCGGAAAGCTTGTTTCCCGTCAGCAGAAAATGAAAATAGTCGGGCAGCATCAGCAGCCGCTCCGCCTTCTCCATGTTTTCCGGCTCCTGCTTCTTCACTGCCATAAGCTGGTAGATGGTATTGAACATCTGCTTCTGGATCCCCGTCCTCGCGTACAGCTCCTTTTCCGGAATGATGGAATAGACTTCCTCATCCATTCCCTTCGTCCGCCAGTCACGGTAGCCGTAGGTCTTTCCCAGGATCTGGTCATTGCCGTCTAAAAGCACATGATCCACAGCCCAGGTATCGATCCCCATGCTTTTCGGTATCTTTCCCGCCGCCCTGCACGCCTTCAGCCCTTCCTTGATCTCATGGAACAGATGGGGGATATTCCAGCATAGGTGACCGTCCTTTTTTTCCATCCCGTTCTCGAAACGGTATACCTCCTCAAGCACGATCTTCCCTTCTTCCACGTGCCCCAGGATATGTCGGCCGCTGGAAGCCCCGATATCCACTGCAAGATAGTATTCAGCCATATCTTCTCCCTTCTTCTCTGGCTTTTCATTTGCATCACTGTCTCTATTATAGCCGCATTTTTCTCCTTTTTGTAGGACGGTGATTGCAAATTTACCGTCCTTATTTGCAGTTTCTGCTGGACCTGGCGGGGAAGGAGTGCTACACTGGGTAAAAAGCCCGGAGCGAAAAGGCAGGCGCGCCGTCCGCTCCGGCCAAGGAGGGAAACATGGATCAGGAACTGCTGGAACGCCTGAGCCGGATCTCGCCGGAGGAGCGCAGGATCCTCGCCGAAGGCGGCAGGGTACAGAAAAGCCTGTACACATCGGAGAATGAATTTATCGTGGACAGCCGTCAGATGCTGGATGCCGGAAAGCTGATCGATATCCGGCCGCATACACGTTTTGTCCATTTTCCCATGCACAGGCACAATTATATTGAGATCATCTATATGTGCAGCGGCACCACCACGCACATCATCAACGGGAACACCCGGGTGATCCTGGAAACGGGGGATCTGCTGTTTTTGAACCAGTACGCCACGCAGGAGATCCTTCCCGCCGGGAAGGAGGATATCGCGGTCAATTTCATCGTCCTGCCGGAATTTTTCGACCGCACCTTCCTGATGATGGACGAGCAGAGTTTTCTGAGGGATTTTCTGGTCGGCTCTCTGAAGGATTCTCCCAATCCAGAGCAGGGACACAGCCTTGCCAATTACCTGCATTTTCATGTGAGCGGCATTCTTCCCGTCCAGAATCTGGTGGAAAATCTGATCTGGTCCCTGATCAACAGCGAACCGAACAGGCGCAATATCAACCAGACCACGATGGGGCTCCTTTTTCTGCAGCTTATGAACCACACGGATAAGATCAATCAGAACGATCCCGGCTCCCAAGAACAGAATCTGGCCCTTGCCGCGATAAGATACATTGAAGAAAATTACCAGACAGCCACGCTGGAGGAGCTCTCCGCCCAGCTCCATGAACCAGCCTACTATCTCAGCAGACTATTAAGACGCCTCTGCGGACAGACCTTTAAGAATCTGCTGCAGACAAAAAGGCTGAACCAGTCAGCCTTTCTTCTCACCACGACTTCCATCCCCGTGGAGGAGATCATCAGCGCCGTGGGCTATGATAATACCAGTTATTTTCACCGGATCTTTAAGGAACAGTTTCAGATGACGCCGCGCGCCTACCGTTTGACGCATTCCTGACGAAAAGATCCTTTGCTCTCCGCGGAAGACCGTCGCCGCCTCTCTTAGCCGCCTCTCTTCTCTTATTCCTCCGGATACAGACAGGTGATGCCGGAACGCTCAAACAGCTCCAGCCACTGCTCGGAGGGCTTCTCATCCGTCACGACGATGTGGATATCGTGCACATCACAGATCTTGGAAAAAGCGATCCGGTCAAATTTGGTGTGGTCCACCGCAAGGATGCACTGTCTCGCGGACTTGAGCATGGTCTGTTTTGCCTGGGAAAACAGTTCATTCCCGTCCGTGATCCCCTTCTGCATATCCAGTCCTTTGCAGGAAATGATCGCTTTTTCCACATTAAAAGCCCCAAGCCCTTCCACTGCCCTGGGCCCTACCAGGGCGAGATATCCTTCCCGCAGGCTGCCTCCGGAGGAAATGATGTTCCAGTCAGAGGTATCCGAAAGCTCCAGGATCACCTCGATGGAATTGGTGATCACAGTCAGCCGCTCCTTGCTCTTTAGGGCCTTTGCGATGAAAACCGCCGTGGTGCTGGGGTCAAGGATGATATGGTCTCCGTCCTCGATCAGCCCTTCCACGAGCCTGGCGATCTTCTGCTTTCCGGCCGGATTGTTTTTCTTACGGACATTAAAGGGCATGTCCAGGCTGGTATTTTCATTGAGCACCGCGCCGCCGTAGCTTTTGATGGCGAGTCCGTCTTTATCCAGCTTTTCCAGATCCCTGCGGATGGTCTCCTCTGACACCTGAAATTCCTGGCTCAGTTCGCTCACGATGACTTTTTTCTCTTCCTGCAGCTTTTCCAGGATCAGATTTCTTCTTTCTACCGCTAACATCTCACACCTCCTGTCTCCGGTCCCGTCTGTTTTTCGGGGAACTCCTGTGAACCGGCCGTTTCTTCCCGCGCAGGCATGTTTAGAGGATGGACCGGCAGGTCTGTTCGTCAGGATGCGCGATCACGGAGGAATCCAGATACATGCCGTCTTTCGCAATAGCCTGCTTCGCCTTTTCTATTGCCGCTTCCACCGCCGCCACCTCCCCGGTCAGGATGAGGTAGGACTTTCCGCACATGCCCTTTGCGATGCGCAGTTCGATCAGTTCCACGATCGCCGTCTTTGCCGCCGCATCCGCCGCCACGATGATGGACGCGGCGTCATACGTCTCCAAGATGCCTAAGGCGTTTACCTTTTCAATGTGAGTCGCTCCGTATATGGCCGGGAAGATGCTTTCATGGGGATTGCCCAGGACAAAGCTTCCGATCAGCTCCTCCCCGCGCACCTGCTTTGCTGCCTCCACAGCCGCCTGTACGGCGGAAAGCGCTCCCCCGATCAGGGCGATGTATTTTCCGGGACAGACCGTCTGGGCTTCCAGAAGCTCCACCTGCGCCGTCTTCACCATGGTATCAGCCGCCGTGATCCCGGCGGATACCGTCTTAAATTCGATCATGCCGACTGCCTTACTCATTTTCTCCTCCAACTTCCGCGGCAAGTATGACCGCCCCTGGCTGCACCTCGCGGACCATGCCGGAAACGGATGCATGGATCGGAACGCTCAGTCCTTCCGCTGCCGCTGCGATCATCTGTCCCTTTTCCACCCTGTCTCCTTCCTTCACCACAGGCACCGCAGGAGCCCCGATGTGCTGGGAAAGCAGGAGCTTTACCGTCTTAGCCGTGAGAAGTTCCTCTGTCAGGGGCGCGTCCGCATCATAACGGGTCAGGCCGAGCCTGGCTTCCAGGCGTTCCTCCGGCGTCTTCCTGTACTGCCTGGATTCTCTGACCGGAGCGGCAGACACACCGGCAGGGGCCTTGATCCCCGCCTTTCTTAATCCTGCCTTGTATTCCGCCATCAGGCTCCTAGGCGAGAGTCCCTGCGGGCAGGAATACAGCTCACACAGTCCGCAGGAGGAGCAGAAAAAGGTATTCAAAAACGGGTTAGCATCCCGGAAATCCCGGTTGGCCGCCGCCCGCATGAATTTATGCGGCTCGATCGGATGGCCCAGCGCATGCCTGGGACACAGGTCGGTACAGGTTTCGCACTGACAGCAGGCGGACGCCGCACGTTTCAGACCGATCGCCGGATTCTGCCGTTTTTTCCGGATCAGGGGATGATCTCCGGGCAGAAGGATGACCGCATTGGTGGTTTTGGTCACAGGACTGTCCGCCGGCAGGATATTTCCCATCATGGGACCGCCCACCAGGCAGACCGGGTCCCGGACGAGCGCGCCGCCCGCCGCCTCCAAGCAGTCGGAGAGGCTTATCCCGAGAGGGACACGCAGGGTGACGGGGGAGGCCACTTCTCCCACCACGCTGACCAGCTTTTCCGTCACAGGAGCAGCCTCCTGCAGCGCCCGGCCGATATTGTACATCGTCTCCACGTTAAAGACGGCGATCCCCTGTTCAATGGGAAGCCCGCCGGGACGCACCACTTTCCCGGTGGCTTCATAGATGAGGACCACCTCGTCCCCCATCGGGTAGACGCTGTCCAGAAGGTGAACGCGCATCCCGGGGAAATCAGGCAGGCAGGCGTTCAGGGCGTTCACGGTCTCCCGGTATTCTCCTTTGATCCCGATGATGGCCTCTGCAGCCCCGACCGTTTCCTTCACTTTGGCGAGAGCCTGCAGGATCTGCTTAGTATGGTGCTGCAGGAGCTGTCTGTGCAGCTTCAGCAGCGGCTCGCATTCCGCGCAGTTCAAAAGGATGGTCTGCACCCGTTCATCGATCTTCATATAGGTGGGAAAGCCTGCGCCCCCTGCGCCCACGATCCCGCTTTGTTTTATGATTCCGGCTAATTCCTTAATCTCCATCGCATTCTCCTGCCCGTTCCCGTCCTGCCGTCTTCTGCGGCGGCCGGATGGACTTTCCTGTTATTCCAGACCGCTGCCGTCGTCGATGATACCCACAATGGCGGCATCCACAGGAGCATCCGGAACATCACAACCGATCCTTGCCGCGCTTCCCTGCGCCACCAATACATACTCTCCGATCCCTGCACCGATATTGTCAATGGCAACCAGTCTGTCGGCGTGCGCTTTCATGGATTCCAGCGGCTCCACGATCATAAATTTATTTCCCACCAGTTTTTCGCTCTTTCTGGTGGAAACGACGCTCCCCATCACTTTTCCGACTATCATACTTTCTCCATTCCTGTCACTGTCTGATCATACGGACCACATCGCCGGTCCTGATCTGTCCCGCGTTCGCTTCATCCGTATCAATGTGCATCTCCAGCGTAAAACTGTCATCCACGCGGATCTTCACATGATCGAAAACAGTCCCTCTCTCATTTTCCGCCTTCACAGACACATGATCCCCGTCCTTCACGCCCGCCTGAGCGGCATCTTTGGGGGACATATGGATATGCCTCTTTGCGACGATGCACCCTTCCTGCAGATAAACCGCTCCTTTGGGTCCCACGACCGCGATCGGGGCGCTTCCCGCAGTGTCGCCGGATTCCCTCAGAGGAGCTTTTACACCCAGCTTCATGGCGTCCGTTGCGGAGATCTCCACCTGGGAGGACTTACGCACAGGCCCCAGCACGCGCACATTTTCGATCGCCCTGAGCTTCAGCCCCACAATGGTCACCTGCTCGTTGGCCGCAAACTGGCCTCCCATCAGTTCCTTTTTTTTAGTAAGCTGATAGCCTGGGCCGAACAGCGCCTCCACATGCTCCTGCGTCAGGTGCACATGTCTGGCGGATACGCCCACGGGAACCATATATCCGTCCGCACTCTCCTGCGCTGCCATGGCTTCCATCACCATTTTTGTGATCAGTTCAATTTGACTCGCTTCCATGCTTCACCTGTTTTCGTCTGTTTTATAAAAACGGGCAGCCGCTCCCTGCCGGGACCGCTTCTGCCCGTTTTCCGGCCTGCATTGTTTCCCAAAAGCCTTCCGTTTCGTCGGAAAGCGTCTTACTTCATTTTGGGAAGGATCATCTCCACGTCAGAATGAGGCCTGGGGATCACATGGGTCGCAACCAGCTCGCCCAGTCTCTGCGCGCTGCTGGAGCCTGCTTCCACAGCGGATTTCACTGCTCCCACATCTCCGCGCACCATTACGGTCACCAGTCCGGAACCGATCTTTTCCGTTCCCACAAGCGCCACATTTGCAGCCTTGCACATCGCGTCAGCCGCTTCGATCGCGGCCACCAGTCCTCTTGTTTCCACCATTCCTAAAGCTTCCTGTGCCATTCTTTTTTCCTCCTTGTTAACAGGTTCTTCCTTCGCCGGCTCCCGGACAGGAGCCGGAGCATCCTTCGCAGCGGTCCTTCTGGTTGTCCTTACCGCTTTTGTCTGCTCGTTTCTGTCCTTTTTCTCTTTATCCGCATTGTTTTCCGGCATGATAGTCTCCATTCTGATGCGCTTTTCGCGCTGCCGCCCGGTTTCCGTGATCGGACAGTCCTACATGTTCTCGATCTCTTCCGCGCTGCGGAAACGGCGCATGCTTCGTTTCACCTGTGCGACGGTTTCCTCATGAGGATTTGCGATCACGCCGCTGGATACGAGAGGCTTGATCGCGCGGGTCCTGGCAGCCTCTACAGCGGCGGTCACCGCCGCCACATCTCCTTCCACGATGATCGTGACAAGTCTTCCGCCAAGCTTTCTTTCCCAGGTGGCCAGAGAAACATCCGCCGCCTTACACATGATATCCAGCGCGTCCAGCGCCGCGACCACTCCCGATATTTCAATCAGGCCATATGACTTCCTCATGAATTTTCACTCCTGTCTCAGATGCTGGGGAGAATCTTTTCCACATCGCTGTGGGGCCTTGGGATCACATGGGCAGCAACCAGCTCGCCCAGCTTGCTCGCCGCAGCGGACCCGCTCTCCACGGAAGCCTTCACCGCTCCCACATCTCCGCGCACCATCACGGTCACCAGTCCGGAGCCGATCTTCTCCGTTCCGATCAGCCTTACTTCCGCGGACTTGGTCATCGCATCCGCCGCCTCGATCGCAGCGGTGAGTCCTCTTGTTTCCACCATTCCCAGTGCTTCCTGTGACATACTCTTTCCTCCATCCTATATGCCGTCCGACTGTCCGTCGTTTTCCGGCGTCTGTCTGTTTTATGCACCATTTTTATGAAATGCATGAAGCGCGGCGTCCCCTATCAGGATTTGTCAAACGCGCAGAGCTTCAGCATTTTTTCCGTGTCAGCCGTGGGGCGCGCGATCACATGCTTCTGCACCACCCCGGTCAGGCTCTCCGCCATGCGCTCTCCGGCTTCCATCGCCGCTTCCACATCCGATACGCTGCCGCGGAACTTGATCGTCACCAGCAGCGGCACCGGAAGGCTGTCCGCATTGGCGGGCTTGTTTTTGTCAAAAGGCTCCAGCCTGACATTACCGGCCTTGCACCCGGCGTCAGCCGCCATGAAGGCGCACACAAGGCCATATACCTCAAGGATCCCTACCGCTTCCTCCATGGGCGCTCCCTCCTGACTCATCTGTTATTGATTGATGATCGCGATCTTCAGCCCGCTCATGGCTAGATTCGTGCGATGCGCTTCATTGATCTGCTCCAGCGGGAAGGTATGGGTGATCAGCTTCTCCATAGGGATGCCGATCCACTTCGCGCTCTTTAAGAATTCAAAGGTGGTCGCATAATCCCTCAGCGTGTATACCCAGGAACCCACCGTGGTGATCTCCTTCGCGCAGATGTCGAAGTGCGGGTTGATCACTGCGTCCCCTCCGTTGATGAAAAATCCCAGCTCGCACAGCCCTCCTCCGTTGCGGATGAACTTGTAGATGTTGGAATGTCCCGCCGGAGAACCGGTGCACTGGAACGCAAAATCCGCAAGATGGCCGTCACAGCAGGCTTCCACAGCTCCTGCCAGCGCTTCGATCCCCTTGTATTCCTTGAAATTCACCGTATCGGACGCGCCCATCTGCCTGGCGAAGGAGAGACGTTTGTCCTCTCCGTCCACCGCCACGATCTTGTTGATCCCCATGGTGCGCAGGATAGCGATGCAGATCAGGCCGATAGGGCCGCATCCTTGGACTACCACTCTGCTGTTAAAACGCAGGATGCCCGTGGTCTTCGCGCGTTCCACCGCATGGATCAGGACCGCGCAGGGTTCGATGAGGATCCTGGAATACAGATCCAAGTCGCTCACATTGAACACGGTGGAACCGCCGCGGATAAAAATGTAATCGGAAAACCATCCGTTCAGATGGATATCGTCATCGGGAAGCAGGCCGTACACATCCGCCCCACCCACGTTCTGCTTGTTCAGGTCAAACATGGTGATATCCGGATTGTCCTTGAAGATCATGCAGGTCACGACCTTGTCGCCCACCTTCAGATCCTTTCCGGCGCTGTCCTTTTTCACATTCTTTCCCATCTTTACGATCTCACCGGTTCCCTCATGGCCCAGCGCCACGGGGATCAGGCCGAAGGGGTCCTTCCTGAATTCATGGGCGTCCGTCCCACAGATGCCGCAGCCCTCCACCTTCACCAGGATATCGTCGTCACCCACCTCCGGGATGGGAAATTCCTTTACGTCATAATGCTCCAGGCTGGTCAGCATGGCCACATGCGCCGTTTTCGGGATCGCTCCCGTCCCGGCTGCCGGTGCGGCAGAAACCGTCTGCCCTCTTCCTTCCATGCTGTTTAAGACCTGCCTGACGATCTCTTCTATGTTTGCTCCGTTGATTTCCATACTCTTTTCCTTTTCTGCCGCCGGAGCGGCTTTTCACTCAGGATCCTCCTCTAAATCCATGGATCATCTGAGCAGATGTGTCATCTGATGCACAGGCTGTCCGACATCACGCAGCGTCTCCTCTTGGTAAAGGTGCTCGCACTGGTCAGTCCCTCTCCGGTCCTGCTGGCGATGGTGAAGGTGCAGTAGCCCTCTCCGCCGAAACCAAGCGCCGCATAGGACGGCGCGTTCTTCACCAGGATGGCCGTATCGATCGCCCTGGCGTATCTGGTGATGTTGTCGATGTTCTTGGAATGAATATGCGCCGAATGCCGGTTTCCATGCTCCAGCCACACCGCCTTTTCCACAGCGTCGTCAAAACCCTTCGCGCGCACCAGGCCGAGAATGGGCATCATCAGTTCCTCAGAGATCAGAGGATGCTCCTTCTCCCCCTCAAACACAATGCAGCGGATGTTGGAGGGCGCTTCGATGCCGATCATGGAAAGCAGCACCCTGGCGCTTCTTCCCACGCACTTCCGGTTCAGCCCCTTTGGCGTGAGCACCGTCTTCACCAGCCTGTCCTGCTCCTCTTTTGAGATCAGATAGCATCCCTGCTCGCTG
This sequence comes from Candidatus Eisenbergiella merdipullorum, assembly GCA_019118445.1. Lineage (GTDB taxonomy): Bacteria > Bacillota > Clostridia > Lachnospirales > Lachnospiraceae > Eisenbergiella > Eisenbergiella merdipullorum. Next base: position 26,887 of record DWYY01000046.1, read on the forward strand.
ATCATATAGTCCATCAGCTCATCCGCAATGCTGTCCACCGCCACGATCTCCTTCTCCGCAATGCAGGGAAGGTTATTGTCAAAGGTGCAGCCGTTTACGATGTCCTGCGCCGCCTTTCTGATATCGGCGGTTTCATCCACCAGTGCGGGCGGATTTCCCGCTCCGGCGCCGATCCCTCTTTTTCCCGAGGAAAGGACTGCCGTCACCACTCCGGGACCTCCTGTCGCAGCGATCAGCGGAATATCCTTATGCTTCATCATAGTGGAGCTTGTCGCCAGCGTGGGCTTCTCCACCGTACATGCCACGTTGTCCGGGCCGCCCGCCTCGATGGAAGCCTCATTCACCAGGTTCATGGCGAAGGTGGATGTCTTCACCGCCTGGGGATGGGGATTGAACACCACCGTATTCCCTGCGGCGATCATGCCGATGCAGTTGCACAGGACCGTTTCGCTGGGATTGGTGCAGGGTGTGATCGCCCCGATCACGCCAAAAGGCCCCATTTCCACCAGCGTCAGGCCCCTGTCTCCGGACCAGGCCGTCGTCGTGATATCTTCCGTACCGGGCGTCTTGTCCGCCAGAAGATGATGCTTTAATATCTTATCCCCCACATTTCCCATTCCGGTCTCTTCCACGCCCATGCGCGCCAGGACCTCCGCGTTCTCGTGGGTCTTCTTTCGGATATTGGAAATGATCTGCTCTCTCTGGTCCATGGTCATGACGCGGACCTTTTTCTGCGCTTCCTTCGCAGCCGCGATGGCGTCATTCATATCGGCGAACACGCCGTGATATGTACTCTGCGCCGTTCCGGCAAGCTGCATTCTCGCAACCACTTCCTTCACAATATCCTGTACCATCGTTTCGCTTACAGGCACGAGATTACCTCCTTCAAAAGGGACGCCCCATACGCCGCGAGGGCGGTGTCCTGTTCGGCCGTTCCGCCGCTGACGCCGAGAGCTCCGATGACACTGCCGTCTGCCGCAAGCGGCTCACCGCCGCCGAAGATCACGATCCTGCCGCCGTTAGTATGCTGGATCCCATACAGCGGCCCGTCCGGCCGCGCAAGCTCGGAAAGCTTTTGGGTTGACATCCGGAATGCCACACAGGTATATGCCTTATTCACAGCCACATCCACGCTCCCGATGTAAGCGCCGTCCATGCTGCGCACCAGTTTTGTGTTCCCGCCCTCATCCGCGATGGCCGTCACCACGCGCATATCCCATTCCAGGGCCTTTTTCTCCACACGCGCCGCAAGCTCCTCCGCCAGACGCAGGGTCATGGAAACAGGAGCCCTGTTTCCTTCCGCCTTTTTGGGGCAGGCAGGATATCCCGCCTGCGCGAGCGCCTTTCGGACTGCTTCGGCTATCCCTTTTTCATCCATATCATTACTGTTCCTGTTCCAAAAATGCTTTACGCCATCTGTTCCATGACCTTCTTTACGATCTCAGCGACCATATCCTCGCTCACCTCGCTGCCGGAGGATGCCGGAGAAGAAACGGAGCCGCAGCCGTTGCCGCAGTTATGGCAGTTCTTGCCATTCTTGTTCAGGCACAGATCCGCCGGATGCTTGCCTGACAGGCCCATCTTCCTTCTGATCTCATACAGCTTCTGGACCGTAGCCTGATCGAACTCCTTAGGGCCTCCGAGCATCTTCGCCTTGTAAAGAAGCTCCGCGTAAAATTCCACGGACTCCATCTTCATGTATGCCGCGAGCAGATCGGTGCTCCAGGTCAGCGCGCCGTGGTTCTCCAGAAGGACGGCGTCATAATAGGGAAGGTACTTTTCCACGTTGTCCGGGATCTCATTGGTGGAAGGCGTGCCGTACTCCGCGATCGGAACGCAGCCCAGCGCGATCACCGCTTCCGGCATGATAGGCTGGGTCAGCGGAATGCCCGCGATGGCAAAAGCCGTAGCAAAGGTGGGGTGTGCGTGCACCACAGCTCCCACATCGGGACGCTTCTGATAAACACGCAGGTGCATCTTGATCTCAGAAGAAGGACGGAAGCCCTTGTTCGCCTGGATCACGTTGCCCTGCGCATCCACCTTGCAGATAAATTCCGGGGTCATGAAGCCCTTGGACACGCCGGTGGGCGTGCAGAGGAACTCATTTTCATTGAGCTTCACGGAAATATTTCCGTCATTGGCCGCGACCATGTTCCTGTTGTAGATCCTCTTTCCGATGTCGCAGATCAGTTTTTTCAGTTCGTATTCGTTCTGCATGTTCTCCTCCATTCCGA
>DWYY01000047.1 GCA_019118445.1 Candidatus Eisenbergiella merdipullorum
TTCAAAAAGAGGGATTTCCTTTTCCTCATGCTCCTTATCCAGAGAAAGGGCAAAATACTTCTGTCCCTCAAACCATAAACCGGTTAAACCCGTATTATCTGCGGCTAAAAGGATATTGCCAACAGGGGAAGCATAATGACTGATGTACTGCATATCAACCCTCCAGGGCGGCCGCATCTGTCCATAAATTCTCAGATGGAGGCCGCCTTTTTCATTTTGCAATTATCATGTTTTTATCGATGCAAACGGTTCGATCATTAATACTGTCTGAACGGCAGGAATAATTTCACGCATCTCCTGATGCCGGTTCAATTCTCCTTCCGCAGCATTTCCAATGCCGGTCCCGGATCATTCACAGTCATCAGAGTAATTCCTGATGCTATGGCAGCGCTGACCTCCTCCCGGGTATCCGGGCACCAGCACCAGGGATCAATTCCTTTCCTGTAATAGCTTTCCACCAGCTCCCCTGTCAGCATCTCCATTCCGATGCCTACAGAATAGTAATGGCTTTCTGTATCTTCCCTGGCTTCCTTTACCATCTGAAGCGGAAATCCCTGTGTCTTCACCCCGTATTTTTCATGGGCAAGGGTTGTCACATCTCCATGAAAGCAGGCAATCACATAACGATCATGAAACCCATATTTCTCCAGAGTTTTAATCGTCCTGTCCAAAGCCTCCGGACGATAATCCTTCATCTCAACATTCAGGAAAAAGGATGGGTCAGCAATTCTCTCCAACAGCTCTTCCAGTCTGGGAATCCTCTGGCCCGCATATTCCGGTGAAAATTTTATACCGGCGTCCAGCTGCCGCAGCTCCGCGTAAGAGTAGTTTTCAATTTTTCCGGAGCCGTCGGTCGTCCGTTCCAGAGTATCGTCATGGTGCAGCACAAGCTGGCCGTCCGTTGTCATGTGAATATCCGTTTCAATTCCGTTTAAGCCAAGATCAATGGCTTTCTGAAAGGAAATCAGCGTATTTTCCGGTAAAAGGGCGCGTACCCCGCGGTGTCCGACGATCCAGATGTTGTCTTTTGACTGAGACCAGAACATTTTTTGCCTCCTGCATTTATCTCCATACAAAGATCATTTTTCTCTTTTTTCGTTCACAGCTTACAGAATTCATTTCTTTGCGAGGTAATCCAGAATCTCCGCGGCATTGGTATCCGGCTTGACCTTAGGCATTACCTTCTCGATATTCCCCTGTTCATCAATGATGTAGGTGGTACGCACCACGCCCATACTGACCTTTCCGTAAAGCTTCTTTTCCTGCCAGACATCGTATGCCTGGATTGCCTGCAGCTCCGGATCAGACAGCAGGATGAAGGGCAGATTGTATTTCTGAGCAAATTTCTGGTGGGAGGCTGTGCTGTCCTTGCTGATGCCGATCACCACAACGTCCCGGGCTTTAAACTGTTCATAGGCCGCGGCAAAAGCACAGGCCTGACGGGTGCAGCCGGGAGTATTGTCCTTGGGATAAAAATACAGAACAACCTTTTTCCCGAGGAAATCTGACAGGCTTACCTGTCTGCCATCCTTGTCTGTAAGTGTAAAATCCGGTGCTTTTCTGTTCGCTTCGAGCATTTTATTTTCCTCCTTATTCTGATAAAATATGTCATTTTCGATTGGAAAACGCCGTCTGATTCAGGGCGGGATTTTATCCGTCCCATACGTTACGCGACTATTGTTGCACAATATATGATTCCTGTCAAAGAGAAGCAGATGATATGTGAGATCAAGATGTAAGAAATTCTCCGCTGGCCGTATAGGCTTCAGAATTGTTTTCATGCTTGAAGACTCTTTTGAAGGGACTGTTATGAGCTTACTCCATTTTCCCGTTTCTCATCCATACTGCCTAATCAGCCTCTCCGCCTCCCGCTTCATCTGTTCCACCACGCCCTCCGGCGACAGTATTTTCACCTGTTCCCCCAGCGAAAAAATCCATCCCAGGAACTGGCCGCTGACATGCACGTCCACGTTTACGGTAAAATGCCCCTCATCCGCGGGGATCAGCATCATATCCTTACCGAATCGGTCCAGAATGACGCCGACCAGGCTGTTATCCACCAGAAGCTTTACGGTCTGCTCCTCCCCGCCGAACATGCCGAAGCTCTTTTTGGTGTAGTCCGCCATGTCCAGCTTCTGGAAATGCTCTCTGCCTTCTCTTTCTTCCTCCGATATACGGATATGAAGCATCTTGTCCACACGATAGTGCTTGATCCGTCCGGCATCCGAATCGTAGCCCACCAGATAATAATTTTCATTGTCCCAGGCCAGGCCCCATGGGCTGATATGATACCAGGCCCCGCCATGGCGCAGCTCCATTTCCTTTTTCACGTTCCACTGAAAATACTGGAAACGGACTTTTTTGTTTTCCGAGATGGCATTGTGAATGGCGTCCACGGTATAATAGATGCTTTCGTTCATGGTTTTGATCCTGCCGGACACGTACACCTGCCTCTGCAGCTTCTGAGCGTCATATTTGCTGACCAGCTTTTCCAGCTTCCGGATCAGAGCATTCGTTTTCTTCTCCGTAATAAACCGGGAGGACTGGATGGCGTCCACCAGGAGCTTCAATTCCGGCAGTTCAAACGGTCTGTTGATCACATGATAGTGGTATCTGCCTCCCACCGGTTCCCCTTCCACCTCAATATCAAGGGCTTCCAGATCCCGGAGATCAGTATAGATGCTCTTCCGGTCAGCAGTGATTTCATATTTTCCCAGCGAAGCCATTATTTCCGGCATGGTGATATAATGTTCTTCATCTGTATTTTCCAGCATGATCTGTGCGAGCCGGTACAGTTTAAACTTCTGATTCGTTCCCTTTGGCATGGCATTCCTTCTCCTGTCCCTTTTGCTTCAGTATAGCACAGGTGGGAGATTTATAACACAGGAACTGCCTGATTTTTCCCTTTCCTCTAAAAGTCATATTTGGCCGGGTCCAGGCCGGCCCGTTCGAGAACTTTTTTCCGTTCTACGGCCCGCATAAAGCCCAGCGCGTCCGGGTCAAGTCCTGATAATTCCAGCTCCGTCTTTTCCACTTCAATCCTTCTGCCAAAATCAATAGCATCCTTTCCTTTCATACGTTTCAAACGAGCACCTCCCTCAGTCTTCCATCCATTCCAGGTAATCGGCTTCGCTTGCGAAGAGCTGATACCCTCCGTTCACATAACCCATATAACCGTTCTCCGTATTGTATCCCTTCATCGCTCTTCGCTCCTTTCTTTTTTCGATAGTAACAGATTACAGGAAGAGCTGTCCTATACAAATCCCACCTGATTCCATTTTGAAAAACGAAATCAGGCTCTGTGAAGGAGATACGGGTTTTCACAGATTTGTCCTGGGGTGGACTTTGCCTAAGGAGAACATGCAGAAAACCCGGAGCATATGCCCCGGGCTTCATTTATAAACGCATAACTGGTTTCTTTATTCATTTTTCCGTTATTTCACCTCAACCAGCTCAATCCGGAAATTCAGTTCCTTTCCGGCCATTTCGTGATTGGCATCCAGGGTGATCGTAGTTCCTTCTTTTGCCGTCACCTTCACGGGGAAGGGCTGGCCATACTGGCTTGTCAGATAGACCTGCTGTCCGACCTCCAGGTTCTCAGATCCCGGAAGCTGAGCGGTCTCAATGGTGAAAATGGCATTCGGATCCGGCATTCCGTAGGCTTCCTCAGGCATCAGGTGGACGTCCACAACCTGTCCCACCTCCATATCCGCCACCGCAGCGTCAAACCCCTGAATCATCTGTCCGGCGCCGCAGACAAATTCCAGCGGCTCACCCCGGTCATAGGAGGAGTCGAACTGTGTCCCGTCATTGAAGGTTCCTCTGTAATGGGTGCAGCAGGTCTTTCCCACATTGCGTCCGGTCATGGCAGACTGTGCTCCACAGCCGCTTCCGCAGCCCTCCCCACAGGAATGGCCGTCTTCATGGCCGCCGCAGCCGTGGCCTTCTCCGTGATCACCGCAGGAGTGGCCCTCTCCGTGGCTGCCGCAGCTGTGGCCCTCTCCGTGATCACCGCAGCTGTGGCCTTCTCCATGGTGATGGTCACAGTTCGCGCCGGTGGAGACCAGTTCCCCCTTCAAATAGGATTCCACCGCCTGATCCGCATCTCCCTGTGCGCCGGCACACAGCTCAACGCCCGCCTCTGCAAGCGCGGCCTGCGCTCCGCCGCCGATACCGCCGCAGATCAGCACATCCACCGCCCGGTCAGCCAGCAGGCCGGCCAGCGCGCCGTGTCCGACTCCGTTGGAGGCGATCACTTCGCTGGAAACCACTTTACCATCCTCAACCTCATACACCTTGAAGTTTTCCGTCCTTCCGAAATGCTGGAAGATATTTCCATTATCATAGGTTACCGCTATTTTCATTCCGCCGTTTCTCCTTTTTTCAGATGTTTTTTCTCCGGTAACGGCCTGACTCTTGGGCCGCACAGATCCGCCGCGGCTTTGCCGCAGACAGATTTCCCGGAGCGTCTGGCAACAGTATACCCTTTTACCGGAATATTGGCAACGGATTCTGAAAAATCATTTCCGGACTCCGGAGAATCAATGGAAGCCGCCCGTATCCGTCTGTTATGCCAGAAAAAAGCAGGCTATGACGCTCTTCCGCCATCCATTTCAAATACCACATCCGCCAGGTTCATGGTAGATTTTCTGTGGGATACCAGCAGCACCGTCCTGTTTTCCTGCGCCTCCTGCAGGGATTTCAGGATGATGCCCTCATTCAGGGAGTCCAGATTGCTGGTGGGTTCATCCAGCAAAAGGAAGGGAGCGTCGTGCAGGAAGGCCCGGGCGATGCCGATCCTCTGCCTTTCTCCTCCGGAAAGGGTATCTCCCAGCTCCCCCACTTCCGTATCATAACCCTTGGGAAGGGTCATTACAAAATCATGGATGGAAGCTTTTTTCGCTGCCTCCATGATCTCCTCCCGGGATGCGCCGGGCTTTCCGACGGCGATGTTGTTGGCTATGGAATCGTGGAACAGGCAGGTTTCCTGGGTCACACAGGCTTCCATCTGCCTCAGATCCGAAGTATTGATTCCACGCACATCCCGTCCGGAAATGCGGACGCTCCCTGTCTGCACATCCCAGAAGCGCATCAAAAGCTTCAGCAGCGTGGATTTTCCGGAGCCGCTCGGCCCGTGAATGCCAATGATTTTTCCCTTTGGAATCTCCATGGAGTAGCCTTTCAGAATCTGCTCCTGCTCATAGGCAAAGTCCACCTGCTCTGCAGCCGCTCCATCAAAAACGGTCCGGGGCTGTCCGGAAATCTCCTCCGTCACCGGCTGCTCCTCCAGGATGGAAAGCACCCTCTCTCCGCTGGCAAGGGTCTGGTTCAGGTTGTTGGACAGGCTGGCCAGAGCCGTCACCGGGCCGAAGGAACCCATCATGGCGATGGTTCCCACCACCATTCCGGTGCCGTCCACCGCACCGGTCTGTTTCAGAGCGATCATCAGAAAAAGCATGGCGAAGGAAAAAAGCAGAATAGTCAGGTTGGTGGCGGATCTCTGGGAGGCCTCCAGCCGGTTCAGGCCTTTCTGCATCCCGCCCAGCCGGTCCGAACGCTCCGCCATCTCCTTCCTGCGTTTCTGGCTGCAGCCATACTGGATGGTTTCATCCAGGCCCCGCAGAGAATCCAGAATGAAGCTGTTCAGATCGCCGAAGGCATTTCTGAAGGCCATTCCCCGCTCCGCACCCCTGCTTCCGAAGTACAGGGGAATCGCCGAACCCACCGTCAGATATCCCGCCAGCGCCAGAACTGCGGCCGCCGCAGAAATCCGGCCGAAAAACAGAAGCATCACCAGGGATGTACATACCGCGATGGCGATGGGTGAAATTGTATGAGCATAGAACACCTCAAGCAGCTCAATATCGGAGGTGAGGACCGAAATCAGATTTCCCTTGTCCCGCCCCTCCAGCCTGGCCGGGCAGAGCCTGCGAAGCGCTGCAAAAACCTTATGCCGTATGATCGCAAGCAGCTTAAACGCTATAAAGTGGTTGCAGTATTGTTCCCCGTAATGGAGGATTCCCCGCATGAGCGCCAGAACCACCAGCACCCATACTCCTGACAGCACCACACCGGATGCTGCCGGCGTTTCCACTCCTGCGATTTCCGTTCCTGTAAGTTCCGCGCCGTTTCCGGAAAGGATCTGCATCAGTCCGTATCCCGCCCGGATGGTCAGAAAGATGGCGCACAGGTACCCGGCGGTTCCCAGCACGATGGCCAGAAGCATTACCGGAAGCAGGGGCCGCACCAGCCCGATGAGCTGTCCCATGATGCGGATACCGCTTCTTCTGCCGGAATTTCCGCCTTTTTTTGACTCCTCTCCACTGAAATTTTTCATGCGCACACACCTCCTTTCCCGTACCGTTCCAGTTCCATCTGGGATCGGTACAGCGCCGCATACGCTCCGTTTCGCTCCATCAGCTGTGCATGGGTTCCCGCTTCCGTCACGCGTCCTTCCTGCATCATATAGATTCGATGGGATCTCACCACATTGGCCAGGCGGTGGGAGATCAGAAGAATCGTCTTCGTCTCCGCCAGGCGATGAATGACCTCCATGATCATCTCCTCGCTCTCCGCATCAATATTGGACGTGGCCTCGTCAAAAATATAGACCGGCGTATCGTGCAGCAGAGCGCGGGCGATGGCAAGCCTCTGGCACTGCCCTCCGGAAAAATTGCTTCCCTTTTCCGCCACCGGCGTGCCAAGTCCCTGCTGTGCCTGAAGAAAGCCCCAGAGATTCACCTTTTTCAGCGCGTCCTTCATTTCTTCCTCCGTTGCGTCCGGCTTTCCCATCCGCAGGTTGTCTTCCACAGTTCCCTTGAATAGATAGCTGTTATGGCTGACCAGGGTGACCCGTTCCATCAGACTGCCCTCCCGGATTCCGGAAAGCTCCTTTCCCTGGATCGTCACGCTGCCCGCATATCCCCGGTTTCTTCCCATCAGAATGCCTGCTGCCGTGCTCTTTCCACAGCCGGAGGTCCCTACGATGGAGGTAAAGCTGCCTGCCGGAAAGTCCATGGATACGTCCTTCAAAATCGGACGGTCCTTTTCATAGGAAAAGCTCACATGGGAAAAAGCCAGATCCGGCTTCGAACCGTCCAGCGTCTCCGTTTTCGGTTCCGGCTCCGGCAGATCCAGAAGCGCAAAAATCCGGTCGCTGGCCGCCATGCCGTTCATGGCAATGTGAAAAAAAGACCCGAGAAGCCGCAGCGGAATAAAAAATTCCGAGGCCAGCAGAATCAGCATCAGCGCTCCATGGACGCTCAGGCTTCCTTTCAGAAATTCTGACAGGGTCACGATCATCCCCACCGCCGCGCCGCCGTAGGCGATGATGTCCATCACGCTGGTGGAATTGAGCTGCATGGTCAGCACCTTCATGGTGATCCGGCGGAAGCGCTGAGACTCCTCATCCATTTCACGCGCCCTGTTTTCATCCGCCCGGTAAATCTTCAGCGTCGTCAGGCCCTGAAGGTTTTCCAGAAAGCTGTCGCCCAGCTCCGTATAGATTCCCCAGTATTTATTTAACAGCCGCTTTGCGATTTTCTGTACCGCCACAATGGAAAAGGGAATCAGGGGCACGCAGATTAAGAGCACAAGGCTTGCCTTCCAGTTCACAAAAGACAGGATGACAAACAGGGTCACAGGAGCCAGAAGGCTGTAAAAGAGCTGGGCAAGATACTTTCCAAAATAGGTCTCCAGCTGCTCTACCCCTTCTGCGGCCATCTGAACCACCTCGGAGGTGCCCACCCGCTCCCGGTACGCCGCTCCCAGCCTGAGCAGCTTTTCATAGATTTTATCCCGCAGAATCCGCTTCACATCCACACTTGCCCGGTAGGAGGCAAAGGACGCCTGCCTGTCGCAGAAAAACCGCAGAAGCAGAGCGGCGGCAGACGCAGTGCCGTAACCGGCGCACTGCTGAAGAGTTACTTCTCCGCGCAGCGCGCTCTCAAGAAGCAGTGAAATGCAGGTGATCATCAGGATCTGACACAGCAGGGCCAGCCACTGCCAGCCTACCTGGAAAAAAATGTATTTCTTCGCCTGGGACAAAAGTCCAAGCAGCCTTTTTTTAATCATGGCAATCTCTCCGTTTTAACGTATATTTCTGTCATTCAGGAAGAACCGAAGGCCGGTCCGTTTCCGGCTCATGACGCACTGCCGCGCTTTTCCCTTATGCTGCAGACCACATGCCAGATGGCAAGAACGGGATGATACAACAGCATTCTCGGCCCGGAAAATCGCATGACCTGCCGGATCCGCTCCCGCATTGTAGGCTGATAGCAATGCACCTTACAGTTGCTGCAGAAGGTTTTCTTCTCCATAAACGGACATTTCTCACTGCGCAGGGCCGCGTACCCGGAAAGCTCCCGGCAGGCCGGGCACATCCGTCCCGTCCGTCTGTCATACTCCGCATGATTTTTCCGGCAGTACAGACGGATCATTTCCTCCACCACACGCTGCTCCTTCTTTCTCTTTTTCTCAATATCCATTTTCATCTTCTCAGGCAGCCTCCTGTTCTGCGGCCGCTTCCGGCCGTATGGTTCTCACCCGCAGGAAAAAGTACAGCAGATGGCACAGCCACACGATGACAAGGCAGACTCTTCCTGCCGGTACCCGGCTCATCATCAGAAATCCCACCGCCATCACCAGGGTTACCGTCCCCACAATCCTAAGCTTTGTCCCCATGGTCATGGCTCTCTGCCTGACAAAGCTGTCCAGATGCTTCCGGTACAGGGCAGTTCCCAGGAACCACCCATGGAGCCTTTCAGAGCTTTTGGCGAAGCAGAATACCGTCGCCATATAAAAGGGTACCGTGGGAAGAAACGGCAGAAGGATGCCTGCCGTGCCAAGTCCCAGACAGAAGAAGCCAAGGAGTGTCCAGAGGATTCGGAAGGGAGATTTTCTGTTCATTTTCATTTTTACCTCCATGCCGAAGCGGTACGCTGAGGCCGCGAGGAGAAATCATGCAGGTGATTTCTCCTATGCGATCACAGCAGTTTTGTGCTTCGGCGCAAAACTGCCACAAAGCTGGCTTTGTTTTGAAACAATAAGCCATCGGGCTTATTGTTCAATCTTTCCTTTCGTTCGTTTATCGTTCGCCTATGCATACTTTTATTAGCTTTTACTAACTCGCTGTCGAAAAACAAGCCGCAGTATGCGGCTGTTCTCTATTATAGGAATAAGTATCTTCTTTTGTCAAATAATTTTTAGCCGTATTTTTACCGGGAACCTTTCGGGGCAATGCAGAAAGTATACCAGTCGTTCCCCACAGGCTCAAATCCGACGGAGAGAAACAGATTCCGGCTCTGTCCGTTAAAGGAATAAATCTGCGCTCTCACCTGGCTCAGCCCTTTTTCTTCAGCCATCCACCTGTCTGCACAACTCCGGGTCCTGATACCATTCCAGCGCAGCATCATAGTTGGGATAATAGGGGATCAGGGCGATCTCCGCGTTCACAATTCTTTTTTCCATATTCTTTTCACGCTCTCCCACCGAACGGTCTCTTCCGGGTTCCTGCCTTCTTCTATAGTTCAGCCCCTTTAGCAGTGCCGCCCCTTCAGCAGTTCCGCCTCTTTCAGCAGTTTCCCACATACACATACCGCAACCACTGTGCCGCCACATCCCTGAGGCGGTAAACCCGCTCCACCGGTGTGGGATCCTTATCCGCCATCCGATACCGCGGGAAAAAGCGGGTCACATGAAGCGGAATCTCCCGATCCAGCGATGCGATCCATCCGGCCTCCCGCTCCATCTCCTCTTCGGAATCGTTTTCGCCGGGAACGATCAGCGTGGTCAGCTCCACATGGCAGTCCTGCGCGGCCCGCGCGATGAAGCTTTTCACCGTCTCCAGGTCTCCGCCCAGCCTTTCATACCAGGCATCGGTGAAGCCCTTGAGATCGATGTTCATGGCGTCCACATAAGGCAGAAGCTCCTCCAGAACCGAAAGCTCCGCGAAGCCGTTGGTGACCAGCACATTTTTCATGCCCCGCTTCCGTACCAGCCGGGCCGTATCCCGAACAAATTCATACCCCACCAGAGGTTCGTTATAGGTAAAAGCCACGCCGATGTTCCCACGATTTTGATACGCCTGCGCCAGTCCGGCAAGCGCTTCCGGCGTAATCTCCCGACAGTGCGCCTGTCCTCTGTCCGCCATGGAAATCTCATGATTCTGGCAAAAAGGGCAGGCCAGGTTACAGCCAAAGCTCCCCACGGAAAGAATCCTGCTTCCCGGAAAAAAACGGCGCAGAGGCTTCTTTTCTATCGGATCGGGCATCAGGGATGTGAGCTTTCCGTAATTGATGCTGACGATCTTTCCCTCTCTGTTTTTTCTGGCCCGGCAGCGCCCGGTCTGCCCCTCCGCCAACAGGCAGTGATGGGGACAGACAAAACAGACCGCCTTCTGTTTTTGCATGCTTTTTTCTTTTTCCATGCTCAAAAATGCCTCACCACCTCAAAGCGCTCCAGCCGGATGTCCTCCGCGTCCTCCGGGATTCCGGCCTTCTGTCTCGCGATGTCGATCTGCTCCTCCACGGTGTCCACACCCTCCAGGTTGGGAAGGAGCAGGCCCCTTCTGGCCCCTCTGCTCACGATGACGCCGTAGCGCTTCACATCCAGCTCCTCCTTTGAGGAAATTTCCTCCGTCTTTCCCAGCACATCCACGCTGTAAACCAGCCGGTCCAGCTCCTCCGGCTCCACGGGATGAAACCGGGGATCCCGACAGGCTGCGCTGACGGCATTTTCTATGATCTCCTCCGCAATGCTTCCTCTTACCGGAGAAATGGTTCCGATGCAGCCGCGCAGCCTCCCATCCTCCTTCAGGGAAACGAACACTCCGGCACGCCGGGCAAGCATTTCCTCCGGCAGCCCTTCCGGAACGGCAATCCTTTTTCCTGCGCCCCCGCGCACCCAGGCCTCTATGGTCTGCCGCGCCAGACGCACGTAAGGATCTTCCTTCCGCTTCCGTTCCTCCAACGCTTCTCTCTCCCTTTCTTCCCTCTGCCGCAGGGAATCACGACCGGGCGCCGGTCCGTCCGCTTCATAAATGCAGATGCCGTAACCCACGCCGAACGGGCCTTCATGGGAAAGCCGCTCTGCCTTTACCGCCAGGGAGTCCAGCGCCCCCGCCATGATGAGGAAGGAACGGTGGCCGCATTCCGCCGCCTTTTCACAGAATTCCTCCGAAAAATCAAAAAGGCCGCCGAACTCCCCTCTTCCCATCACCTCCATGATGCGTCTGTCATACTCCGGGCCTTCCTCCTGAAAACCATAAGGCCCGTCCTTCGTCAGCCGATGGGACAGATCCCCGCTGGCAATGACCGCAATCCTCTTTCCGGACCGCTCCGCGGCTCTCTGGATGCACTGTCCCAGCCTGTAATGCACGGAAAAGGGAAGCCCGGAAAGACCGATCCTCACCACCTGATAATTCCGGTCATACTGATTCAGAAACCACAGCGGAATCATGGTTCCGTGATCCAGCCGCCTGTCCTCCTCTCCTGAGGTGCCGGCGGGGACATCCGCCCTGTCCGCCTCCTGACAGATCAGCCGGACAAGCTCTCTGTCATAGGTCACCTGAACCTTCGCATGCGGCGCACGGAAGCGTCCTAAGTCCCCCTCTGCTCCCGTTCCCGGCGAGATATGAAAATAATCCGCATACATGACCGAATGAGGCGACAGAACCACCACCGTGTCCGGCCTCCAGGCGGCCAGACGGCGCGCCGCCTGATGATACGCGTCAATGGTGGCCCAAATCGCCTTTTCCTGCCCGCGCCCCACCTCCGGTATGATCAGAGGCGGATGGGGAACCATTACTGCTCCTGTGATTGACATGATAAGCCCTCCCTTTTTATTTCAATGACTTTTCAATCTGCTCATTTCTCTTGTAAAGGCAGCACCAGCGTCGGATGGAAATTCAGATAATCTCCCGATACCAGCATATACTCCACGCCATGAAAGCTCCCCCGGATGCTGTCCCCAAACCGCCTTTCCCCATGGCAGTGGGAATAGACCACCGCCTTCACGCCATACTCTTCCGCGATCCGGGTAAAGGGCGAGGTTTTCTCCAGAATATTCGTGGGCGGATAATGCAGAAACATGACGAACTTTCGATATCCGGCCTGTTCTGCCTTCTGAAAGGACTCCCGAAGACGGGACATTTCTCTGTCCACCAGCTTCTTCGCCTGCTCCTCCTTCTCCTCATCCCATCCCATGATCCGGCCTCTGCCGTCCAGATAAAAGGGGCCTTCAAAAGTATAACCCTTCGTTCCTACCAGCGCATAATCCTCGTAGGCGGTAAAATTATTCTGCAGGAAAAACAGCCTGCCATGAAATTCCTCATTCAGCCGCTCCGTCTTCTTTGCGTCCCAGAACATGTCGTGATTTCCCCGCAACAGGATCTTACGGCCGGGCAGCCGCTCAATAAAGTCCAGATCCTCCCGGCACTCCGAAAGCTTTCTGCCCCAGGAGTGATCTCCGGTGAGTACCAGAGTGTCTTCCGGCTTCACGATCTGATTCACATATTTTTCTATTTTGCGCTCATGATGTTTCCAGACCCTGCCGAAGGCATCCATTGGTTTATTGGTCTGGAAGCTCAGGTGAAGGTCGCCCAGTGCGTATAGGGACATGTGTGTGGCCTCCTATAGAGAAACTGTCAATCGCCATTACCCTTTAGTATAGACGATCAGCACTTATTTTTCTATACATTGTTTTCTCTTACTCTTCAGTAATCGGTAACCCCACATTTTTTCTTTTATAAGTGCACTCAATGGGAGACTTCCAGTGAATCATCCGCCTTTGAGGCATGATGCTGGCTTGGGTTATATCCGCGATATTTCACAAACGCACGTCGGAACGTGCGGCTGTTCCCAAAGCCAACCTGACGGGATATCTGTTCAATGGTGAGGTTTGTCGTATCCAGCAGCTCCACAGCGTGTCTGATGCGGATCTGGTGAATCGATTCCAGAAGGCCTTTTCCCGTTTCCTTGCAAAAAGCGTAGGAGAGATAATTGGGGTGCTTCTGGAAGTGATCCGCTACCGAGCTGATGTTCAGGTTGCAGTCGGAGTAATGTTCTTCCAAGTATTCCTCCACTTCAGAAATAAACTGGTTCTCAAAGCCCTTTACCGTATTGGAAATTGCGGAGCAGGCATACCGCAGGCAATCCTCAAATTTCTGCTGCAAAATTTCCAGGGACGGGGAATTCATAGCCAGGTCGATCATGTGGTTGGTCAGCGTCTGTCTGGCTCCTGCATCCGGCACCTGCCGGTTAAAGTTCTCCAGGATGTGGTACATGCAGTTGTTCACTTCGATCCGCAGCAGGCCAAGGCTGTTTTTCCAATGGGAAAACAGGTTGGCAGAAAGCTCCAGAGCGGTATCGGCATCCCCCTGAGAAACAGCTTTTGCCAGATCTTCAAACGCCTCTGCAGGTTGGTACCCAACGCCGTGATTGGCGTTGTATTGTTCCGCGAAAACAATCCCGGTTTCCCCCAAGATGGCCATTTGCCCCATAATATGGGAAGTCTCTGAATAGAGCTTATGGATCTGGTCAAAGCTGGCGGTATAACTGCTGACCACCCCCTGCACATCCGCGTTCAACTTTTCCTGAAAAAAATCGGCGACAAAGCTGGTAAGCTTTTCCTTCTCCTGCTCCCAAGCATCCAGTTCTTCCTGGTTCAGATAAAGCAAAAAAAGCATTTGCTGACCGTCCTCTGCAAGATAAAACGGGTAGGCATTGATCATTTCGGTAAAGACATTTTTCAGGGCAAACAGGAGCAGCTCATCCGCTTCCTGTTCTTTTTGAGGTATGTTTTCCGTATTATTCCGATATTCTGCCGAGAGCATCACCAGACAAAGGGACTTCTCCTTCACATCCAAAGAATAATAGGCGTCCATCTCTGTCTCCGGAAGGTTATACTTCCGCCCTTTTAGGAGGGAGATCATATAATGGCTCCGCATATGCACGAACCCTTTATCCAACTGATCCCGGTAAATATGGTTTTCCTGAGCCATCTGCCGGTAAGAGGATAGGATCACCTCATATTCGTTTTTCGCGGGAGCTTTGTTTTTGATCATATTCAAGATCATCTGTACAGGCTTATAATTCTGCCGCAGCAATAAAGATGCCGCCGTTGTGCCCAGCACCAGGGAAATGGCTATCGCGAAGAAAAAAAGCCGGTTCACCCTTTGCATGGCACTCCAATAGACGGTAACCGGGGTAGCGATAGAGAAAATCCAGTCGTTTAGGGGAGCGTGCCTGGAGGTAAGAATATATTCCTCTCCACCCCCCGAAGACGAGGCCCCTGCGGCGACGTCCCGGGGGATCTGTTCCAAAGGGATATCCCTGTCACCCCAAGAGGTTAGCAGATTTCCTTTCCCGTCAGAGATGAGCAGCGTCTCACCGGAGGGAAGCTCCTGCCGGAGGATGGCGGAAGGGGGCAGCATGGCGAACACCTTCACCTCTTTTCCGCGCAGGCGCAGGGTTTGATGGAAAACCATCTGCTGGCCCATATCCCCCAGGCGCAGATTTTCCGAGAAGAAAAATCCCTTTTCCGTCTGAGAGAGCAGATTCCGCCATTGCTCCTCGTCCAGGGACATGCCTTTCATTTTTTGCATATTATAAAGAGGCGTAAGCTTGTTTGAGGTCCCGTTGCTGGAGAGATAGTCCCACTCCGGATAATAGAGGAGCAAGTAGATCCCCTCGCTCACATAATATTCTCTCAGATCCCTCTGCAGTTCAGATGCTTTCCGGGAAAAAGAGGGGTCATCCTCCCTGCAGCCCAAAAGTACCCAGAGGGAATGGCTGCCGGCGGCAAAGGATACCGCTGCCTGCAGGGAGCGCATGCTTGTCTCAATCTCCCCGCTGACATTGTCTAAGAAAGCGGCGTTCGAGCGGGCCACCTCTTCCCGGAAGACCCTCTTAAAGCCAGCTGTGCCATAAAGGAACATCAGGAAGGAAATTATGATGATAATAGCATAAGAGAGGGCCTGACGGAGCAGGACCCTGCGTCGGATTCTCGGGCGTACCATTTTTCCCCTGTTCTCCCCCTATTTGAAAACTTTCTGTATTTCTGCAGGTTATCAATATTGTACTACCTTTTATAGGTACAATCCAGCGCCATCTGAGAAACTGTCCTGGAAATCTTTGAAAATGTCCTCCGGAAGGGACAAAAAAATATTTCCATCTGTGATTCTGTCTCTTTACGCCAAAGTGTTGTGCCGCAATAATAAAAGCCATAAGGCAACGTTGTCCGATGTTCATGAAAATTTCATACTTTTAAGGGAGGAAAGATAATGATGAAACGAACCATCTCAAAACGGATCCGAGCGATGCTGCTTGCAGCGCTGCTGACGGTCACCTGCGCTGTGCTACCTGCCTGCGGTTCCAGCAGCAGCGGTTCTTCCGCTTCCGGCGGGGAAAGCGCTTCATCCTCTTCGGGGGGAGAGAGCACGCCATCCTCTGCAGGCGAGGGAACCGAAGCCTCATCTGAGGGAGCCGTGAAATCTACCTATCCCATCGAAGGGAATGTAACTCTTTCTTACGCATCTGGCGAAAGAGGAAACGCATCTGCCATCATGCCGTTTGTAGATACCCCTTTCTGGTCATCCTGGCAGGAGCAGACCGGTATTACCCTGGAATTTGTCCAGATCCAGGATTTTTCCCTGCTGATGGCTTCCGGCGATTATCCGGATATCATTTGTACCAATTTCAGCGGTTATGCGGGCGGCGTTGACGGCGCCATAAAGGATGGGATCATCCTTCCCATCAATGACTATCTGGACACCTATGCTTCCGATTATAAGGCCCGCCTGGACAGCAATGAAGAGTGGGCAAAAGGCGCCGTTACTCCTTTGGGCAACTATGCCGGCTTCTACCACTTGCGTACAAATGATCCCGGCGTGAGCAATTCTTATGGTTTGGTCATCCGTCAGGATTGGCTGGATGATCTGGGACTGGAAGTACCCACTACCGCTGATGAATTCGTGGAAGTGCTCCGGGCTTTCCGGGATGAGAAAGGTGCCACCAGCCCTCTGACGGGTGACGCAGGAATTATCGCGAGCATGGGGAACTATGGTCTTGCAACTTCGCCCTTTGGCCTGGTGAATACCAGCTATTATCAGATAGACGGCACCGTCCATTTCGGCGCGGCGGAGCCGGAATATAAGGACTATCTGGCCTGGATGAACAGCTTGTACGAAGAAGGCCTGATGGACAGAAACTTCAATACGTTGGACAGCGCTACCAACAATTCAAATATTTTAAATGGGACCTCCGGGGTTACCGCCGGTTATGCTGGCGGCGGCATTGGTGCTTGGATTCCTACCGGCCAGGCAGAAGATCCCGAGTACAATCTTTCCGGCATGAGCTCCTTGGTGGCAAATAAAGGCGATACCCCTATGTACAACCAAAGACAAATGAGTGTACCAGGAACAATGGCCGCAATTACCACCAGTTGTGAAAATGTGGAAGCCGCTGTGCAGTTTCTGAACTACGGCTACACCGAAGCCGGCAACCTGCTGATGCAGTACGGCACCGAAGGGGTCAGCTATGAGATGGTAGACGGCGCTCCTCATTATACGGATGAAGTGCTTCACAATCCCGATGGATATCCCTTTGCCCAGGCAGTCGGCCTTTACGCCTATGTTTCGGATCATGGGCCTTATATTCAGGGTCCCGATTTCTGCACCCAGTCTTACAGCGACGCTCAGAACGCCGCTCTTGAAGCATGGACGGTAAGCGACGTGGATCAGTATTATATTCCGGATGCATTGTCCATTGGCGCTGATGAGGCGGATGAGTATACCAGCATCAAGAGTGAAGTGGACACCTATGTTTCCGAGAACCGCATCCTCTTCATCACGGGCGAGCGCTCTTTGGACGAATTTGACGACTACCTGAACACCCTGAAGGATCTGGGGGTGGACCGTATGATCGAGATCTATCAAAATGCTTATGATGTATACAATAGCTGAGCGTTAGCTCCGCCTTGTGTAACGCTCCGGCTCCGAAAAGGAGCTGGGGCGGCTCGTAAGGCGGTTAAAAGGGAGGATTTCTATGACATCAACCCAAAAAGCCGTAAAAGGGAATAATCAGGACGCATCATTTGGCGCCCGCCTTATCCGGGACCTGCGCAGGCACTGGGGAATCTATCTGCTGCTGGTACCTGCCCTGGTGTATTATATCGTATTCTGCTATTTTCCCATGAGCGGCGCGATCATTGCTTTTAAGGATTTTGTCCCGACCAAGGGGATTTGGGGCAGTGAATGGGCAGGCTTCACCCACTTTCGGGATTTTTTCGGCTCCTATTATTTCTTTCGCCTGCTGAAGAACACCCTGACCATCAGCCTGGCATCGCTGGTGTTTGCCTTTCCAATGCCTATCATCTTTGCCCTGCTGCTTAATGAGATCCACAACAACAAGTTCAAACGGGTGGTGCAGACAGTCACCTATATGCCCCATTTTCTCTCCCTGGTGGTCGCCTGCTCCCTCGTCCGCATGTTTACCGCGGATACCGGTGTTGTGGTACAGATCATGTCCCTGTTCGGTTTTGAACCGGTATCGCTGCTTTCGCAGGGAAGATTTTTTGTCCCCATCTATGTCATCTCGGATATCTGGCAGAATGTGGGATGGGGATCCATCATCTATCTTTCTGCAATTTCGGGGATCGATCCAGCCCTTTATGAGGCAGCCATCATCGACGGCGCCGGCCGCTGGAAGCAGACGCTGCATGTTACCCTGCCGGGAATTTCGACCACCATCATCATCATGTTCATCATGCGGGCAGGCAGCATTATGAACGTTGGATTTGAAAAGATCATCCTGCTCTATAATGAGGGCATCTATAATACCGCCGATGTGATCTCCACCTTCGTTTACCGCCGGGGCCTGCAGCAGTTCCAGTGGAGTTACGGCTCGGCTGTCGGCCTGTTTAACTCTGTGGTGAATTTTATTATCGTGGTAGTGGTAAATCAGATCAGCCGCAAGGTCAGTGAGACAAGCTTGTGGTAAGCCTAAGAAGGGAGGTTTTTACATGATCCGTCGCAGCAAAGGAGAACGCATTTTCTCTGTATTTAATCTGATCTTTATGCTGCTCATATTGTTGGTAACGGCGTATCCTATTTACTTTTGCGTGATCGCGTCTTTCAGCGATCCGGATAAGCTTTCCATGAATTTTGGAGCAATCTGGCTGCCATTCCAGCCGTTCACTTTAAGCGCCTATCAAAAGGTTTTCAGCCATTCCCTTTTTGTCAGCGGCTGGCTAAACACCTTATTTGTTGTAATTGTGGGCACTTTGGTAAATATGGTGATGACAGTGCTGACCGCCTTTGTGCTTTCCCGTAAGGGATTACTGCTCAACCGCTTTTTCACGGTTATCATTGTATTCACCATGTATTTCAGCGGCGGCATGGTGCCGGCCTATTTGAACGTGAAGAATCTGGGGCTTATCAATTCTCTGTGGTCCCTCATTCTGCCCGGAGCGATCTCTACCTATAATATGATCATTATGCGAACGGCTTTTCAGAGTGTTCCGGAAGAGCTTTCTGAATCTGCTCAGATCGACGGCGCCAGCCCCTTCGTCATCATGTGCCGTATTCTTGTGCCGCTGTGCATGCCTACGATAGCGGTATTAGTGCTGTACTACGCCGTAGGGCACTGGAATTCCTGGTTTAATGCGTCAATCTATCTGCAGAATTCCTCCAAGTTCCCCATGCAGCTTGTGATGAAGAATATTCTGGATTCTGCCAACGTCACGGAAATGATAGGGGATATCGGGGGCGCGGACAAAGCCCGCTATGTGGAATTGATCAAATACGCTCTGATCGTGGTTTCCACCTTCCCCATTATGGTCCTTTACCCATTCCTGCAGAAATATTTTGTCAAAGGCGTGATGGTGGGAGCCGTAAAGGGGTGAATGAGAATGGACGGGCCAGCCGCTCAATAACCTGCCGGGCCGGAAGGTCCGGCAGACTGCCGGTTATTTCCAATTTTCTTCAATCTTTTTGATCAAACCTGTGTCTGCCGGCAGCCACTCTACAGAATACAGATCGTCCTTTGCCAGCCATTTTGAGGCTTCTGCTTCCAGCAAAACCAGATTCCCTTTTATGATTTTACACCAAAAGCAGACCATTGACAGATGAAATGTGGGATAATCATACTCTACCGTATCTATGAGCTCTCCCACTTCGATTTCCGTATCCAGTTCTTCCTTGATCTCTCTTACCAGAGCCTGCTGCGGCGTCTCTCCCGGTTCAATCTTTCCTCCCGGGAACTCCCATCCCCCTTTAAACTCCCCATAGCCCCGCCTCGTGGCAAATATTTTATCATCTGACTGAATTACGGCTGCTACAACTCTGACAATTTTCATTTCCTTCAATGTATTAGAAGTCATCCGGCCATACCTCATTCTTCACTTATATTTTTTACATACTGAACTGCCAGATCTCATAGCCCTGCCGCCATGCGGAATCATAGATCGGCTTCATGTTCTTCTGCAGGATGGAAACAAACTCCTCCTTTGTATTCCCCGGCCGGTACAGTTCCCGCTGAGCCCAAAGGGAATGGAGGTTGTCCCTGTAACAGCCTTCATACAGCTTTCGAATATGAGAATTGCTTTGAATCATCTCATACAGCATGTACTGATTTCCCGCAAACCTGGCGAAATATGGATCCCATTTGGGCAGATGGCTGCTTTTTGAGGCATTCAGAGAGGAATCCATGGGTATCAGATTCCACCGCTCTTTCTAACCCGTCACACACCTCTCCTCCCTGCATACCGCTTAAATGGATATGAAATTCCCGAACCGGATACCAGGCATTAGCGATCATTTCATCTATGACCGTGCCAAAGGTAGTCTCCTCCACTCCTTCCGAGATCAGCCATACCAGAGCCTCCAGCCAGAAAAATTTGTAACAGTAAGAGGGATCCTTCAGCATCCGGGAAAAGCCCTTGATATCCAACGTATTATTATATTCTCCGTTGATTCTCAGCGTATAGCCGATTTTTGAAGAATCGTATTCAGCCATCTTTCCTCTCCCCTTCCGGAACGAACATCCCCGGAGATCCACATTTCCTGAATGACCAATTCAGAAATACGTCCGACGAATTCTGTAAAATCCGATTCTGTAAAATCCGTGAAATACCGCCCGTTTCGTTCTCCCTCAAAGCTTCCATATTTGAAGGAAGCATAAATCATTCCATTTTTCCGCAATGCAACGGCCATCCTGCGAAAAACATCAGACAACTCCATTCTGGACAGATGAAGGATGGAAGCACAGGCCCATATACCGTCATAGGTATCCACTGTATCCAGTTCCTGAAAAAGCATCTGCCGGATCGGTATTCCGGTATACTCTCCGGCGATTCGGCACATTTCTGAGGAACCATCAACGGCATCCACCTGAAAACCGTGATTCAGAAAATATCTGGTATCCCGTCCGGAGCCGCAGCCGAAATCCAGAATCCGGGCAGACTGCGGCATATGAGACAGGAAATGATCCTGAATGGGGCGGAAATCAAGAGTCTGAGTGGCAGCAGTGTAGGACCGGGCGTTTTGGTTGTAGTAAGTTAAGGTGGTAAACATTATATTCTCCGCAATATTTCAATTCCCTTACCTCATTCTATAATTATGCAAATTCCCTGTCAATGAACGGGTACACAATTCCTTTTTATGCAGAGAAGCGCCCCACCCTCCGGCAGGACGCTTCTCTATCTTTATTTCTCTATCCCTTTATCCCTGTCCTACCCCTTCCAGGCTTCTCCTCACTCCTCCCCCGTCTCTCCTTCGCAATAAACCGCAATCGCCTCCCCCGCGAACACCGCCGTTCCCTCCCCGCAGGCCCGGTCGATATTCACCGTAAAATCTCCGCCGCATGCATACATTTTCCCCAGTCCGGCCAGGATCTCCGGCGTACACTGATAATAATGCTCCGTGATGTAATTCTGCAGCCGTTTTACCAGGGCCTGTACCCCGGGCGCTTTTGCAGACAGTCCCTGTCTCTTCTGCTTTCCAATCTCCTCCAGAATGAGCATCAGTCCCGCAGCGACGGCATTTTCTGCCTCTCCGTTTCTGCCTCTGCTTTTCTCTTCGAATTCCTGCCAGGCAGGGGTCTGGCCCCACTGCTTTCTGGCCTGTTCGGCGTATTCGTCCAGCCTGCTCGTATCAAATGCTTTGAAATCCATATTTCTCACTCCTGTCAGTTGTATTCCACGGGCGAACAGGATCAGATTTTCCAGGTGCTCCTTTTTCATCTGCAGCATGGTGATCTGTTGCTCCAGGGCCCTGTTTCTGTCAAAATCGGGAGCATGGATAATCTGGCTGATCTGCTTTAGGGGGAACTCCAGTTCACGGAACAGAAGGATCTGCTGGAGAGTTTCCAGCGCTGCATCGTCATACAGCCGGTAGCCAGACTCCGTATATCCGGCAGGATGCAGAAGTCCGATTCTGTCATAATACTGCAGGGTGCGCACGCTCACGCCTGTCAGTCTGCTCACTTCCTTCACCGTCATCATTGGCGTTCCCTCCTTCCGTGTGAGTACAGCATAAACTATGACGTAAGGTCGGAGTCAATCCCTTTTTCCATTTTTCAGGCTTTCCTCCTCCCAAATCCCGGATTGTCTTTCTTGTGCAAATGAAATATACCGAAAATACAAAAGCAGGAACCGCAGGGATCCGGCTGTTTGCAGTGGAGCGTCACAAACAGCCCTGTCACAGAACAGACAGCGCCATACTTTTTCCGCCCTGATCTCTGACGCTCCGGAATGGAGATTTTCATGAACAAAAGCGATCTCACCCGTGACTACTGTATGCTCAGGGGACCTCTGGCGAAAAAGGGCTATGACTGGTGGTGGCATTCCTTCACCGCCGAGCATACCGAAACCGGAGAGCGCAAGTCCTTTTATATCGAATATTTTCTCTGCAATCCCGCTCTGGCTCAGGAGGAACCGGTCATCGTCTGGAATGATCCGAAGGGCAGGAAGGCTGGGAAGCGGCCTTCCTACTGTATGGTAAATGTGGGATTCTGGGGGCGGGAAAAGGGCCAGCTGCACCGTTTTTTCCCATGGAGCCGGGTTTCCATCCCGATGAATGCTCCTCTGAATCTGCAGGCAGGAGACTGCAGCTGCACGGAAACCCATATGGCGGGAAGTGTCCGGGTCACGCCTGAGGAGGCTTCCGCCCATCCGGAATGGATGAGCGACGCAGGAGAAATGGAATGGGATCTGAACATTCACAAGCTGGTTGCCTACAATGTGGGCTATGGAGCGTCAAAATTTTTCCGTTCCCTCAATGCTTTTGAAATGTTCTGGCACGCCGAGGGCATGAAAACCGCCTTTGACGGATGGGTGATTCTGAATGGGGAAAAATATCTTGTGAAACCGGAGACCTGCTTCGGCTATGCGGACAAGAA
>DWYY01000003.1 GCA_019118445.1 Candidatus Eisenbergiella merdipullorum
AGAGCTGAAGAGCATGAGAAATCCTGGACAGCGGGCCTGGCAGAAGGCAGGGCAGAAGGTATCGCAGAAGGCAGGGCAAAAGGTATGGCAGAAGGCAGAACCCGATTTTTACTGCTGGTCCTGAATCTCCGTGGCACGGTTCCGGAATGGCTGAAGGAGAGGATTCTCTGCGAAAGGGATTCCGAACTTCTGGAAAGCTGGATGAAGGCGGCCGCCAATGCAGTTTCTGTGGAGGACTTTCTGGGCAAAACAGGCCTGAAGGAGTCCGTCTGAGCATTGCTTCTATATAGTTCTAAAGAATAAAAACTTTTCGCAGTAAAAAGATCAGACATTCCCTGTTTTTCTCCTGTCTGGCGTAAAATAGAAGAAGAAAATAAAATCATTGCACGCCAACACAATGCATGATAACATTGATACAGACAATGAGAAAGGGAGATAGGAAACATGAAATTTCTGTATAAAAATGGAATCAGGAACGTTTTTGCCCATGCAGGATAGCGGACATATTGCACTCTGTATGGGCGGATAACACGATATGTTCTGCTGTTTCTGCACTTCATTTATTTCAGATAAATAAGGAGCGGCAGAAATGAAATATGTAAATGCAGCAGAAATATTGCCGGAACGATTACTAAAAGAGCTTCAAACTTATATTGATGGAGAAATAGTCTATATTCCAAGATCATCAGCCAAAAGGCAATGGGGAACCGCCAGCGGTTCACGTACCTTTTATCGGGAGCGGAATAAGGAAATACAAAGACTATATAAAGAAGGGGCTTCCATCCATACGTTAATGAAGCAGTTTAGTTTGGCGTATAGTACTATTAAAAAAATCATATACGGATAATTCAAAGACGTCTGCCTCAGGGAATGGCAGGCGTCTTTTTGTGGTGATTTTACTTATAGTAATTCTTGCTCCTTGTGCCTGTATTCTGTCGTTGCTAAAATAAAAAACAAATGATTCACGGGAGGGAACATCCATGGCGGAGGATCTGAAATTCGTTTTCCACATATGTTTTCAATGCAGCAAACGGGCGGCATGTTTGAAAATCCTGGCCGCTGTAATGAGCGCTGCGCTGACCGCGGCAAATCTCGTGATCCTCCAGAAGCTGATCGACAGTATCGTGGCTGCATCGGGCAGAAATTTCAGCTTCCAGATCCCGGTCTGGGCTGTGCTGCTTGTCACGTCGGAATTTCTTTCTTCCAACAGGAACCATTTTGGTACACTGATCGATCTGTCCCTGGAAAGGGGACTGAACCGGTATCTTCCTGAAAGGATCGTAGAAAAATGCCGGACTATCAGTTATGCTTCCTTTGAAAATAAAGAAAAGCAAGACATTCTGAAACGGGTCAACGAACAACCCGTAGCAAAAATAATGTACATTTTCAATCTGGCCTGTGCGGTATTGTCAGATCTTTTGTCTGTTTTCAGCCTGACCTTCCTTTTTTTAACGATAAGTCTTCTGCTTCCTGTCTTTTTTGCTGCCGCGATGTTGCTGGTGGCAAGACTGACCTTTCTGGCTTCCGGGCTGATGGAAGACCTGTTTTTTGAACAGACCGTTTCGGAACGGAAGATGGAATATTTCAGGAGCCTTTTTCTGGACAGGCATTCTCTGGCAGAATTGAAGTTCTTTCATGCTATTGATCATATAAAGGGCAGATGGGAAAAATGCGCGGACAGCGTGCTGCGTGACAGGCTGGCTGCAACGATGCGGTCACAGAGATATTTTGCCATGTCCTGCGGGGTACTGGTAATCTGGGTTGCCCTGGTTACCGCTGTTCTGATCGGAAGATTAAGCGGCGGCCATATCACCATAGGCGTTTTTGTTTCCATGGTCAGTTCTTCCTTCACGGTTTTGGATCTGGGAAATCAGATTGCCCGAAATCTGGCGGATTTTTCACGGAAAGCTCTGGAAGTGAGATATCTGAAACTTTTCTTCAATCTTCCGGACGAAGAAAACAGGGATGCCGGAATACCGAAAAATACCTGTATTGAGTTCCGGCACGTCTCTTTTCAATATCCGGGAACAGAGCGGATGGTGCTGAAGGACGTATCATTCCGGATCGAGCCCGGAGAAAGCGTTGCCATCGTGGGAGAAAACGGCGCTGGGAAATCCACCCTGATCAAGCTGCTCTGCGGGCTGTATCCTCCCACGCAGGGAAGCGTTACGATCGGCGGAATGGAAGTAAGCAGGATCAGCCAGGAAGTCCTGTCACGGATTATCAGGGTTGTTTTTCAGGATTTTCAGGATTACTGGTTCTCTTTAAGAGAAAATGTGACGCTTGGAAACAGGGAGCTAAAGCACCATGATACGGAGATCCGGGAAGCCCTGGAAAACGTGAATTTTTCCGGAATCGCTTCTCTGGATATGCCGCTTGGCAAGCTGGAGGAACATGCTGCAGACTTATCCAGAGGGCAGTGGCAACGGCTGGCGATCGCAAGGGCATGCTTTGCAGATAACAAACAGAGCCTTATGATCTTTGATGAACCCTCGGCTTCCCTTGATCCAATTGCCGAGAGCAGAATGTATGCCATGATCTATGGACTTTTAAAAGGTCGTTCCTGTATCCTGATCTCCCACCGGCTGGCAAGCGCGAAAATGGCAGACCGGATCCTAGTATTTAAACAGGGAATGCTGTCAGAGGATGGGACGCATGAAGAATTGATAAAACAGGGTGGAGATTATTGTAAAATGTGGTCTGCTCAAAGCAGTTGGTATTGAAGGATACGGAGGGGATCATGAAAAAAGAAGCTTTGGGGAAGGTTGTTTTCAGAACCTGGAAAACGGTCTGGAAGGCCGCACCTTTCAGTGCGGGGCTGGCGCAGGTATACTATCTGCTGGAAGGATCTTTTCCCGCCTTTTTTACCGTTGTGACGGCAATATTTTTTGACCGGGCTTATGCCTGCGTGGAAGCGCAGGGAAATTTTCGTTCCCTGTACATGCCGGGCGCGGCATTGGCAGCCGGATATTTTGTCAGGTACCTGCTGCAATACCTTTCGAGCATGGCGATCAATGCGGGTGTCTATGAAAAAAACACCTGCTTCCAGAAAATGCTGGTAGGAGGTAAAAACGCCAGACTGCCGCTGCAGATGCTGGAGGACCCCTCCGTTCTGGACATGCAGAAGAGGGCTCTGGAAAGTGTTGACAGGGAAATCCTCAGTTCTTTGTATATGACGTCTTCCGTTTTTCTGACCAACGTCATTGGTGTGGTTTCGATCCTGACCGTTCTTTACGGATACAGCGGTATCCTGGTTCTCATTTCCGTTCTGAGCGTGGTTCCCTTCCTGTTCATCCGGCTGCTTAGGGGGAAGGAATTCTACACAATGAAAACCAAACAGACCGGAGAGCAGAGAAAGACCGATTATTATTGGTCCCTGTTGACCGAAAAGGACAGCGTAAAGGAACTGAAACTCCTGAATGCAATGGCTTTTGTCAGGGAAAAATGGAATGCTTCCAGAAAAAAGATTGAAAGGGAAACACAGACGCAAAAAAAGAAAGAGACGTTTTCCATGCTGTTCTGCGATTTTCTGCGGATATTGGGATATGGGGCAAGCATCGGTCTTGTGGTATGGTATGTAATGCGCGGCAGGCTCGGCATCGGAATATCGGGTGCGTGCCTTACCGCTTTCCTGAGCATGCAAGACCAGACCCGAAACTTTCTGACCGAACTGGGAAGGATGTCTGAATATGCCGCATATGCGCAGGATTATTTTTCTTATATGGATCTTCCCGAAGAAGAGGTGAAGGAAGAAAAAAAAGATACCGCACCTTCCTTCGATTCTCTGATCGTAAAAAACCTCTCCTTCCGTTATCCGTCTTCCCCCAAAAAGGCGCTTCAAGATATCAGCTTTCAAATCGGCCGAAAGGAAAAAGTGGTCATTGTGGGCGAAAACGGATGCGGAAAGACGACGCTTGTGAAACTGCTTTTGGGATTCTATACTCCGGAAGAAGGAGAGATCGTCTGGAACGGAAAAAACAGTACAAATGTCTCCATGGTATTGCAGGATTTTACCAGATATGAGATGTCCATCCGGGAAAATGTGACAATATCCGATATTGCCCGCCAAAAGGACGATGCCGGAATAAAAAAGGCACTTACGGACGTGGGTCTGAAAACATATGCGGGGGAGGACCGGCTGGATGAAGTGATCGGAAGAAAGTTCGGAACGCTTACATTATCCGGCGGTCAGTGGCAACGGCTGGCGATCGCCAGAGGCATTTTCCGAAAGCATGAGATCATTTTTCTGGATGAGCCCACAAGCGCTCTGGACCCCTACGCGGAATACGAAATCCTGCAGCAGTTTTTAAGGATGATCAGGGATAGGACTGCAGTCATCGTATCTCACAGGGTGGGGTTGTGCAGATTTGCGGATAAGATCATCATGATGCAGAACGGAACGATCGCTGAGGTGGGAAGCCATGAGGAACTGATGAAGAAAAAGGGGCTCTACTTCCGGTATTACAGCGAACAGGCGAAATGGTGCCACTGAAAAACTCATACCTTCAAAGAAGCGTCTCTGCCTCCCCCTTCCGGAACAGTTCCATGAGCACCACGAGGGAAAGCGGCCCCTTCAGGATTCCGGACAGGCCGAACAGCTTCACACCCGCGTATACGGACAGAAGCATGAAGACCGGATAAACGCCCGTCCGCTTTCCCATCAGCTTAGGCTCCAGAAATTCCCGCGCGCCCACGCAGCAGATATAGACCGCCAGGCACCACAGAGCCGTTCCGGCTCTTCCGCATATGAGCTGCCAGAGCGCCGTAGGAAGGAGGATGACGCCGGTGCCAATAAACGGAAGGGCATCCAGGATTCCCGCAAAAAAGCCGAGGACAAAGGCGTTTCCCACCTTTCCCAGCCAAAGTCCGGCAGAGGCGATCGTCATGATCACCAGGAGGATCAGCGCCTGGGCCTTCACATATGCTGCGGCCAGGCAAATAATCCGTTCCGCAGTCTCCAACACCGTTGCAAACAGCCTGCTTCCTGCCTCTTTCTGTTCTGTTTTCTGTCCCTTCTGTCCGAGTCTGCGCATCAGGCTGTCATAGTCCCGGCACAAAAGGAGGGAAGCGATGAAGCCCACGCCTAGGAAAGCGGCTGCGGAAATCAGCTTTCTGGCATACCACCACGACTCCTTCATCAGATTCGGGACCAGCTCCACCCTAAGTTCCTCGATAAAAACCTCCACCCGTTCCAGAACTACCTGTTCTACCTTCCGGGCGTCCAAACCGAAATGTTCTTCTACGAACATACAGCAGTCTCCCAGGAAAATCTGAAGCTGTCCGCCCACCTTCCCGGAAATGCCGTCCCAGTTTTCCACAAGCAGCCCCGCCTCACCGGCCGCATACTGAAGCAGCGCCGCCAGAAGCCCCAGCGCCAGGGCTGCCGCAAGCACCAGCACCAGGGCAAGCAGGATCTCCTTTTTGATATGTGTCTTCTTCTGCACCCGGTTCAGCCAGGGATTTAACAGATAAACAATGCAAAAAGCGAGCAGGAACGGCGAAACCAGTGGAAACAAATACCGAAATCCCACATATACGCCAATTCCTGCCCCGCAGACAGACAATATTTTCTTCTGATCTTCCTTCCAGACATTTCCCATACCGGCCACCCATTCCCTGAAGCTTGTTCCTTACAGGATTAGTGTGGATGGTTTGAGGTTAAACTACCCTGGTATTTCCTGCCTGTTTTCTCGTTTCCGTTCCTCTGCCCGCCGCACCAGACACTCCGAAAGGCCCAGGATCAGGAACAGAAACGGCGTACAGCAGACCTGTTGATAACAGAAAAAATTGTGGGCAGAATAAGAACAAATAGCCAGAAGCCCCATCAGCACCTCCGGATGCTCCTTTCCGATCCGGTAAAAACGCCGCGCACCCGCCCCAAGCAGGAATAGGAACGAAAGCAGGCCGACCGCACCGATGCAGATCAACAGGTTCAGGAACTCATTGTGCGCATTCGTCAGCACATCCGGCTTCCAGTAATCGTTCAGCCTCTGTGCGTACTCCGGCACGCTGTAGCTGTAAGCCATGAAGCAGTCCGGTCCGACACCAAAAATCTTGTGCAGGAAGGGAAGCCCGGCAAAGATCCGGACAGCCATTTTCCAGTTAAATCCCCGGTTGCTCCCCCACTTATCGTTAAAAAGCAGATACTGGTTGTCGCTGAAAATGCCAAACCATTTTCCCAGCAGACCGGTGGTATTCAGAACGATCGCGCCGATCGCTGCGATGATGAGGCCTCCGGCCAGGATGCAGGCCAGCCGGAACAACAAGCGTCCCGTCTTTTCCCAGCTTTTTCCCGGGAATTCCCCTCTTTTGTTCAAAGAAGACCCACGTTTTTCCTCCAGATGCAGAAGCAGGATATAAAATGCCGCTCCAGCCAACAGCATGATCCAGCTTATCGCTCCTTTGGAAAAAGCCTCCGACAGGCTTCCCAGCTTCACCGCCTGCGCGGGAAATGCCTGCTGCAGGAGACCGACGGCCTTAAAAGAGACTGCACAGAGGATCACCACCTCCAAAAACCGCTCCATCCTTTTCGGAGAAATACAGGAGGAAAGAAACAATCCGAACAGCATGGCCGCCAGAGCAGCGAAAGCGCTGTCGCTGTTCTGCGTAACCAGGGTCATAAAGCCCAGCGCGCAGTAGACACCGGAAACCAGCCGTACTTTCGTTCTGTGCGATGCATAAAACAGACACAGCCCTATGGGAAGCACGGTACAGACAAAACTGGAATACCAGGTCGCCTGTCCGATGGTGGACAGGAAACGCAGGGTAGTGTCGCCATCCAGCCCCTGATAAAAGCCTAAGGGATCAATGGAAAAACGGTGCAGGACGCCGATCAGGAAGGCAATTCCGGATCCCAGCATGGCGCCCGCCAAGATCAGTTTCTGCCGCCGCAGCGGAAAGAACCGCGACAGGAGAAAATAGGCCGCACCCATGAGAAGCTGGGTGCGCAGCCCCATATTCCAGCCGTCTGCGCCCGCCCAGGCGTCCTCACGAAAACCGCTTCCGAGAAAGGAAAGAAGATTACACAGAAGATACGCAAGCACGCCTGCATCCAGCCAGGAAAACTGTGCCCGCATGGCTTTCCAAACCCCTGCTGTCCTCTTTGCACTGCCCCGGCCTCCATTCGGCTGTCCATCCGTTCGAACATCTTCCGGCTGTCCGTCTTTCCTGCTGCAAAGCAGTTTTCCAACCGCATAAACGATCCCCAGCACCGTTCCCGGCACCAGAAACAGCGTGGAGATGCCGGAGAAAAAAGAAAATTTGTAAGCGCCAATGTCCTGATAATGGTCGATCACATAGACCGGGAAGACCGTCAGCATCAGGAAGGTCCAGCAGGCCGTCAGAAATTCCACGCAGTCCTTCACATTTCCCAGGAACCACTCCGGTCCCCGTTCCGGCTGTTTTTCCTCTGTTTTCGGTTCTGCCTGCAGCAGTCTTTTTGGTTCCGATCCCGTCATTCATGCTCCTCCTGATCTTCGTCCGCCCGTCCCGGTCATCCAGCTTTACCGCATCGCGTCAGGATGTCCGTCCAGGGATATTCCGTTGTTTTAAATTCCATCCGTTCTCCCGTAACGGGATGATAAAAGCACAGCCGGCAGGCGCACAGGCAGATGGAACGGATCCCCAGCCGCGCGGATGCTTCCCGGCTCCTCGCGCTTCCATAGCGCGCATCGCCCAGCAGGGGCAGTCCCGCATGGGCGAGCTGAACACGTATCTGATGATGCCTGCCGGTATGAAGCCGTACCGAAAGGCTTGCATAACAATTTTCCGCTTCACCTGCTTCTTCCACAGTCCGAAAGGACAGGCTGGCGCGCTTCGCACCGGTGGTTCCTGCCGGAACCACACGGGAAAGATTCTGCCCCGGCTCTTTTTTCAGAAAATCCACCAGCGCCCGCTCCGTTCCCGGCTCCGGCAGAAAAGCACCCTCCTCCACAAAAACCAGCGCCCGGTATTCCTTTTCCATATGATTCCGGCACGCCGCTTTTCCGGCTCCATTTTCCGAAGCGTCAGAGCCGGATGCCTGACGGGAAAGCGCTGCGGCAGCCCCCGGCGTTTTCGCAAATACAAGGATGCCGGAAACCGGCTGATCCAGCCGGTGCACCAGCCCCAGATAAGGGGCAGTCTTTCCTCTTTTCCTCGGTTCCTGCTTCTTCTGAGAAGCTGCCAGATAGTTTTTCAGCTCGCTAACCATATCCACTTCTCCCGGCCTGGCGCTCTGAACCGCCAGCCCCGCAGGTTTGAAGCATACCAGGATCTGATCGTCCTCTGCCAGTATCTTTGTCTTCATCGACGTCTCCTTTTCTTTTCCAGGTAGTTCAGGCGCTCGGACGCTGCCAGCATGAGAAGGGCAAACAGGAACAGATATCCCGCAAATAATCCGATTCCCCAAACGGAGGAAAGGACCCCGAACAGCGGCGGCATCAGCGTAGTTCCCACATAGGCACAGGCCATCTGGATTCCGATGATCGCCTGAGAATTCTCCCTTCCGAAATGATCCGGCGTGGCATGGATAATGGAAGGATAAATGGGCGCGCAGCCGAAACCGATGACGATCAGTCCCGCCAGAGCCAACTGGTCCATTTGTACAGGAACAGCGACCAGCACAATTCCCAGGAAAACCACCAGCGTCCCAAGGCGGATCATCCGCTTATCCCCCATACGGTCCGCCACAAAACCGCACAGGAAGCGTCCCGCCGTGATTCCGATGCAGAACATGGAAGCGAATCTGGCCGCCACGGATGCATCGATTCCGCGAGACTGCACAAGAAAGCTGCTGGCCCAGAGCATCGTGGTCTGTTCCAGCGCGCAGTAGGAGAAAAAGGCGATCAGCACCAGCCATACGCCGCGGATCTGAAGAGCCTGCAGAAGCGTCAGAGGTTTTGCGCTCTCCACCGCAGGTGTGCCTTCCGCTGCCGCTTCCTTCACCGCCCTGACAGCCGCCTGCTGCGAAAGGTGCGCTTTTTTCCAGACCGACAGGCTGAGAAACAGAACTGCCGTAAGCCCAAGCTGCAGAAGAGAAACGGTACGGTAGCCCTGCTGCCAGCCAAGTCCCCCCATCAGGCTATGACTCATGATATAGGGGCTGATGATGGTGCCAACGCCCCAGAAGCAGTGCAGCCAGCTCATATCCCGGGAGGAATAGTGAAGGGCAACATAGTTATTCAGTGCCGCGTCCACAGCTCCCGCTCCCAGCCCATAGGGGATGGCCCAGAGACACAGCATCCAGAATTCGCTGGAGATGGAAAAACCGAAAAGAGCGGCAGCCGTCATCAGAACGCTGACTGCAGTGACAGGTCCGGCTCCGAATTTTCTCGTCAGCCAGTCAGAAAAAAGGCTGGAAATAATGGTTCCCGCTGAAATGATCATGGTGACAAGCCCGGCCCAGGAAACCGGAACGCCGAGCATCTCATGCATCACGGGCCAGGCGGATCCCAGAAGGGAATCCGGAAGACCAAGACTGATGAAAGCGGCATAAATGATCACAAGCAAAAGCGAATACATGGGTATTTCCTCATTTCCGGCAACAATAACTTCTGCATGGCAGAGACGTTTCCGGAAATAGATTATCATATGCAGTGCAAAATGCAAGAGAAAATTCGTTTTTCTCTACCCTTCATTCCACCCGCCGATCCTGGTCAGGATGATTTCCGGATATCCGTACAGGCTGGCCGGATAATTGCGCAGATTGCCCGTGTTGGAGTCCACCAGGTAATCCACCACCTCGCCCTGCGGGTCCGTCACCGCAGAGGCGATCACCACCGTATGTCCCCAGTCACCGTCAATCCCCATGTGGAGCAGATCGCCGGGTTCACCGGAAAAATAGGGGGCTTCTGTCTCAGCAGTCAGGCCGTATCCGGTGTTGGCCGCCGCATATTCCACAAACTGGTCCACGCCGGTCCAGGAACTGGAACGGCCCTGTGCGCCCGGACCATTAGATACCTCGTCCGAGTACCATTTCCATACCGCGTCTCCATAAATATCCATGGGAATCCCTCCCGCCAGAAGAACCTGGGAGGCATAATTCTGGCAGTTGCCGCCGCTTCCGGCATAGTCGGGCCACGCATCGTTCCGCTCGTCCACATACCTGTCCGCATAGGCCGCAGCAGCCTGTCTGTCATACGGATTCTGCGCCTGCAGTTCCTCCGGCTCCCTGTCCCGGTCCGCCTGTCTGGCAAGCTGCGCCTCCTGTGCCCGCTCCAGATACTCCGGAACCGCCTGCGCGTACCGGAGCGCGGCCTCCTCTCCGCCTCCTTCGCTCCAGAGCATCATATAAACCGCATCAAACATCATATGGCTTCTGATCTTCCACGTCCCGTCCACTTCCTCCAGTTCAAACTGCTGAAAGCCTCCGTACCGTTCGGAAGCGGTTTCCGGGTTCTGGTTAAAATTCTGCACACTGTCCTCTCTTGCGAAGATATGCACGGAGCCGTCCTCCTGCTGCGTGATCTCGCTCAGGGTCAGGACATAGCTCCATGAGGCCAGCGTATAGTCCGCATCCTGCATCTGCCTCAGGCTGATCTGAAAATCAATGGCACTGTCCGCAAGCTCCGCCTGTTCTCCGTCTGAAAAAAGGGAAGTAATTTTCTCCTCCGGCTCAAAGTCCTCCAGGGACGCGAAATAAAGGTTCATGTAATCCAGAATGAGCCGCTCCTGCTCCTCCTCCAGCGGCTGAAGGCCGGAAGCATAAAGAAGCTCCCCGTTTCCCCGCATAGCGGGACCGGCACCGCCCCTATCCGACGCGGCCGATTCCGTCATACCATCCACTTCCGTCTCTACAGCTGTGCTTTCCGATTCCGTGCCCGCCTGCCAGCCGGATTCTGCCGTCTGTATACCCGCATCTGCCGGAGCCTGCGCCTCTCTCGCTGTGCCTTTCATGCTTCCGCAGCCGGTCAGCCCCAGCAGAAGCGCCAGGCAGACAGCGGCTCCTATCCGGCGTCCTTTTTTCCCATTCATCTTGATCTTCTCTCCTCCTTTGTCTCTTGCTTCTTTCGTCAGGCAGAGGGAAAGGCCCGTGCAGCGGCACGCGATCCTCTTTTTTCTCATGCAAACGCCTTTATATACCGGAAAACCATCCTTTTCTTCCACCCAAGTTCCTGATACAGCGTATCCGCCGCGCGCACATATGTTTTTCTGACGAATTCCTCCTCCGCTTCTTCCGGCCGTTTCGCCCCGTAAGCAGCCCTTTCCACGATCTTTTGCAGCCTTACGGCATCCGCGGCGGAAAGGCCGCAGACGGCGGCCAGCTTTTCCGGGAAATCCTCCTGCGTTCCATCGTATTCCGCCAGGTATCCGCAGAAATGCAGCATCTCAAGCAGTCTGTCAAAGATGCGCCTGCATCCTGCCGTCTCCATTTTTTCCCGGATCCGCAGCCTCCTGTAATCGAGAAACAGAGGCAGCAAAAGCAGCGTATACACCATGCAGGCGGCAGACACATGCAAGGCTGTCCTGTGTTCTGACAGAAAAGAGGAAAGCTGTTCCAGCCGATCCACATTCCCTCCCGTCCTTCCGGATGTCCCGGTTCCGGATCCGTTTCCGGAAAGACTAGGGATGCTCATATCCCAGCCATGCTCCGACATCAGATGTCCCAACTGTT
This sequence comes from Candidatus Eisenbergiella merdipullorum, assembly GCA_019118445.1. Taxonomy (GTDB): domain Bacteria; phylum Bacillota; class Clostridia; order Lachnospirales; family Lachnospiraceae; genus Eisenbergiella; species Eisenbergiella merdipullorum. The sequence goes on from DWYY01000003.1 coordinate 11,594, forward strand.
CAGACTGAACTCCCGGATAGGAGGCGGCCGCCGCTCTTCCGTCCACAGGAGTCACCTCCACGGGGGTCCAGCCGTAATCCTTCAGGAAGATTTCCACCCATGCATGCGCCTGTTCATCCGTTGCCTCGGCTTCCCAGCTTCCATCTTCCTTCTGCACAAAAGCGGACGGAGGCAAGGCATAGCCGGAAGCATATCTTGCCGGGATCCCATACAGGCGGTACATCAGCGTTGCCGCGGCCGCATAATGCACACAGTAGCCCCGTTTTCCCTCAAACAGAAAGTATTCCACCACATCCTCATTTAACGGCGCACGTCCGGGCGTCAGCGTATAGGTGGTATTGCTCTGCAGGGTGTACAGGATGAATGCCGTTATCTCATCCAGCCCCTCCATCGGATTTTCCTCCACCAGAGCCGTCAGACGGGGCAGAAGCTCTACTGGTACCTGCGTGTAGACGTTTTGGGCCTCCTCTATGTAGGCCGTTTCAACCTGTCGGTACCAGTTCATCAATGTCACAAAGTCTTCCGGGATCTCTCCCTCCCCGATCCTCATATCCTGCTGTTCATAATATCGGAAAAAGTAACCATCCTCCATGCTGTCCGGAAAGATCAGGCGCGCGCCTCTCTGACTGTAATAGGGGATATAGGTATTGTCGTAGTTCCCGCTGGCATGAAAGATCCGCAGGAACCGGGACAGGGGCATTTCTTCCTGATATACGCTCTCATTCATCACATAGTACATGCTGTAATACATGCCGCCGATCATATAGGCCCATTCTCCCCAGTGCAGACGCTCCGCCATCTGCTCAAACAAAGCCTCATCGTTGGCAGGGATCCAGTTGCCGCCCACATATTTTCCGCCGCCGAAGCCCTTCAGATACAATGTCTGCGTGGGTTTCGCATCTATCCGCAGGACGAGCTGCACTGTCCCCGTCCGATAATTATTTCCTCTGCTTATCCTTCCATCCGCCAAAGACTCATCCGCCATTCCCGTAATGCTCCTGAAGGTACGTGTCAGATATCCTTCCGCATCATATACCAGTCCGTAAAGCTCCTGCTCATGGAGCAGGACGGGAACGGCGGCAGCCAGTATCACTGCGCCGAAAAGCCCGGCAGCAGCCGCACAGGCCCTGAGCGACAGCCGCGTCTGTCCCATACCGGAAAGAGACCGGCTGCCCCTTCCCCTCGCGGTATGACGGATCACCTGAAAAGCAATTTGGAACAGCAGAAGAAGCGGATAACAGGCAAGACGTGCGGCACGGATTCCGGACAGAACCCCCCTTCCTTCTTCCCGGATCCCCAGCATGGGCAGGATCAGGAGCGGCAGAGAAGTCAGGACCAGACAGATACCATGTTTTTCCATCACGCATTCCATCAGGAAAAGGAAAATGGTCAGAATGGCTGCTGCCAGGACCATCGTATGCGTAATATCCACCGCCTCCCCGTTCGTTCCCGCCGCCATCCGAGAAAGCATTTCCCCCAACTGATCGCAGATCGCATCCCGGAATCCAAACACATACAGAGCGCCCGCCGGAAGAGTAGCGGACAGGACCAGATAAAACAGCTTTTTCCTCCTGTTCCAGGTAAACCACAGCGTCCAGCCGAGAAGTCCCGCGGCAGGATAAACGATCAGGCTGTTCATGCGCACGCCATCCAGGGAATGCACGAACAGAAGCAGGCCGGATACACCCGCAAGGAAAAAAGCCAGCTCCGCCAGGGAACCGCTTTCTTCTCTTTTTTCTTCCTGTTTTCCGCCTCTGATCTCAATACCGTCCATATATCCGCCGTCCTCTTTCTCCTTTCTGCCCATCATCCGTTTCCGGCTCTCAGAGGGGGAAAGTCATTTCCTCCATCTCCTGTTCCAGCCCCTGCACGGAAAACCGTCGGATCAGCTTTCCATTCTGGTACAGAGCAAGATCCGATGTCAGACAGAATCCCTCAGTTCCATATTCCGGATCCGCCTCTTTCTCCGATCCGGCCTGCGCCTGCCCGTCCGGGAATCCGTCTCTGTACAGAAGCAGCAGCAGTTCTCTGCAACCTTCCTGATCGGAAATGGGATAGCTGACCACTCTGCCCTTCTCTGCATCCTTCCAGTGCACCTCCGGCCGGACTCCCTGCTTCAGAAGTCCCAGCAGCAGTGCCGACAGGAGTTCATAGAAAGCATCCTGCCTCTCCAGCAATGTCTCCTCCCTTTTCTTTCGCCGCATTCCCTTCTTTTTCGGGCCGGACTGTCCCCTTATCAGAAATACATCCGCCGTTTCTTCCGTCTCCCGTTCATATTCACGGATCCAGAGAGTATCCGTCCTGGCGCTTTGATTCCAGTGGATGTATCTGCTGAGGTCGCCCATCCGATATTCCCGGATCTGACGGATCTCATCATGGCTGTCACCGCGCCCCGCCAGAGCCTGACTCTGTTCCGGCTCCCCATACGCGTTTCCGCAGGAAACCGGTATCATGAGCAGCATTCCGGAGTTTGGAAAAACCGCTGCCGTGATCTCTTCCCGTATCCGCTTTCCCGAGAAAAAAAGAGAAAGATAATCGTATACCCTGAGCCGCTCCAGTCTGATCCTCATCAGCCCGCAGTGCCCGGCGAACACACGGAAGTACAGGATATTTTCTCCCCTGTCACATCCGCCGTACAACACCGCCCTGTGCGCCTCTGTCTGCGTACCGTCATACCATGCGCGGATGCGCAGGCCAAACCGGCTGACAGGAAGCCGGCCTTTATTCCTGATACGGATCTCACATTCCAGCTCCGTGTCTTTTTCCGCCGTCCCGCTCCTTCTTGCCGGTTCCAGATGAAGATGCTTTCTGAAATACAGGGTCAGGCAGAACAGAAAAGGCAGGATCAGGATTTCCGCTGCGCTCAGTACCAGAAGCGGCGGATATCGATACAATCCGGCAATACTAAATGAAAATATGATAAAAAGGAGAAAAACCGCCCTTTTCATCGGCTCCTCTCCCCCATTGGCGGCCTATCTGTATTTTTCATGATATCCTGGATGATCTGCTCTTTTTTCATATTTTCCATCATTGCGGGCCTATTGACGACGATCCGGTGCATGATCACATAAGGAAACTGCCTTTCCACATCCGCAGGCGTTGCATAGTCGCGCCCTTCCAGCCACGCGGAGGCCTTTACCATCCTCACCATTGCGATGGTCGCCCTCGGGCTGGCTCCTCTTTCCACATAAGGATGGCTTCTGGTGGAGATCACCAGCTTCAGGATATATTCATAAACGGCATCGCTGATATAAACGCTATGGACCGCGCTCTGCATGGAAAGCAGCGTCTCCCGGTCTAAGACCGGCAGGGCCAGCAGCGTCCGTTCTTCCTCCCCGACGCCCTTCGCCAGGGCGAGCTCGCTCTCCCAGTCCGGATAGCCCAGGGTCATCGTGATCATGAAACGGTCCACCTGCGCTTCCGGCAGAAGCTGGGTTCCCATGCTCCCCGCAGGATTTTCCGTCGCGATCACCAGAAACGGCCGGGGCACCTCTCTTGTCACTCCTTCCGCCGTCACCCTGCGTTCCTCCATCACTTCCAAAAGCGCCGACTGTGTTCTCGGGGAAGTCCTGTTGATCTCATCTGCCAGAAGCAGATTGCAGAAAACACAGCCGGGTTGATAGACGAACCTCTCTTCCTCACGGCGGTAAACGGAAAAGCCGGTCAGATCTGACGGCATCACATCAGGCGTGAACTGGATCCGCCTGTATTCCAGCCCCAGCACTCTGGAAAATGCTACGGCAAGCGTTGTTTTTCCCACACCGGGGATGTCCTCCAAAAGAATATGGCCGTTCGCCAGGATCGCTGTCATGACTTCCGAGATTTCTTTTTCCTTGCCCAGTATAACGCGGCATACCTGCGCCACAGCTTCCTGTGCCTTTTCCTGATCTGATGTCAATCGTTCCACCTCCGTCTGGATGAGGTCCATACTTTTATCCTGCCTGATCTGACTGCGCACGGCTCCCTTTTGGAGAATAGCGGAACCAGAAAATATTCAGCCCGTCCCGGCAGTCCACTCCATACTCCATTCCATGGGCCTGCAGGATCGTGCTGACGATGGAAAGACCCAGCCCCGTTCCCTCATGGCGTCCGCCCTGATGCTGGCTGCGCTGATATCTCTCCCAGATCAGTTCCCGCTCTTCCTCCGGAATGGCCTCTCCGGGATTCTTTACCCGAACCGTGCTCTGCCCGTCTTTTTTCTCGATCTCCACCGTGATCTCCATCCCGTCCTTTGTGTGGTTCACCGCATTGTACAGAAGGTTTCGTACCACCTGGCTGATCTTCAGCGCGTCCACATACGCCGCTATCTCCCTTTCCGGCGCATCCAGATGAAGAGTGATCTGATGCTCTGCCGCGCTCTGCTCGCACAGAAGCACCTCCGAATCCACGATCTCTACCAGATTGTACCAGTCTCTGCGAAGCTGCAGATATCCTGCCTGAAGCTGAGAATAGTCAAGGATATCGCTCACCATCTCGCTCATGCGGTGGGATTCCCTGATGATCAGATCCAGATCTTCCTCTCTTTTCTCCCGGTCCTTCCAGTGAATGTCCCGCACCATCTCCGCATAGCCGCTGATCAGCGCCAGAGGGGAACGCAGCTCATGGGACACGTTCGCGATGACTTCCTTGCGCAGATCGTCCACCCGCTGAAGCGCACGGCCAAGCTGCCTGACAGACTCCGCAAGCTGTCCGATCTCGTCCTTTCTGACCAGATCCGGCTCTGCTGTCAGATCTCCCTTGGCAAGCTCATCCACCGTTCCCTTGATGATATGGATCGGCTTCGTAAAGCTTTTGGAAAGCAGCGCCGCCAGCACGGCGGAGACAATGCTTAAAAGGATGCTGAACGTCACGAGCTGCTTCCGGTTCATATCCAGCACCTCATACAACTCTGTAAAGGAATGGTACAGGATCACATAGGCGTCCTGTCCCTCATACTTCACTGGGATGCCCATTTCGTAGGAATACAGACGTCCATCCTTTCTTTTTTCCCGGGTATAGCTCTCTCTCTCCAGAACGCTCGCATAGGAATCACTGTTCTGAATATCCTGCCATACCGTGATCTCCTGGGAATCGCTCTCCAGGTTGATGGGCAGGCCATAGCTGTACATCGCCGTCAGCCCTCCTTTCCCGTCCACAAGAAGCAGCTTTCCATCCGCCGCCTTGCTCAGATAGGGGATCAGATTCTCATTTTCAGCCAGGTCATCCGTCATCAGCTCCTCCATGATGGGATCCAGCCTGTCCTGGATGCCGTCCACGGCCATGTTCACATAATTTCTCTCCATGATCAGCACCTGGATCAGCCACATCAGAATGACTGTGAAAACCACCAGGACCATCATGATGAGCCAGAGACGCACCGCCATTCTGGAGTAAAAGGGGATCTTCCTTGAATCTGAGGGCTGCCCGCGGCGCGCGTCCCCCGTTGTTTTTTCAGGATTCTTTGTATTCAAATTTATATCCTACCCCCCATACTGTCTGGATCAGCCTCCGGTACTCGCCAAGATGCTCCCGCAGCGATTTGATATGCGTATCCACCGTCCGGGTATCTCCGTAATATTCATACCCCCAGACCGATTCCAGAAGCTGTTCCCGCTTCAGCACGATGTGCTCATTATGCGCCAGCTTCACCAGAAGATCGAATTCTTTAGGCGGCAGGGAGATCGTCCTATCCCCAGCCTTTACCAGCCGCTCCGCCGTCTGAATACAGAAATCACCGAAACGCAGCGTGGCACCGGCTGCGTTTCCCGTCCGCTTCAGCACGGCGTTCACCCGTGCCATCAGCTCCTTAGGGCTGAACGGCTTCGACACATAATCGTCCGCTCCCAGATTAAAACCGAACAGTTTGTCATACTCCTCGCTTCTGGCCGTCAGCATGATCACCGGCACCTGCGAATGCTCCCGGATCCTGGACAGCGCTTCAAACCCATCCGTTCCCGGCATCATCACATCCAGGATCACGATATCAAATTCCGTCTGCTCCGTATTTCTTACCGCTCCTTCCGCATCCTCCGCTTCCGTACACTGAAAATCCTCCAGCTCCGCATACGTCCGCACCAGCTTACGCAGATGAGCGTCATCATCCACAATCAGCATTTTTTTCATCCGGATCTCTCTCTTTCTTATTATTGAGTTTAAATGATTTATTTAGAAAAGGGTATCTTTAAATTGTAATAAATTTGTGAAGAATCTCTGAAAAATAAGTGGGAAAACAGGACGCGCCCTCAGACACTTTCCAAAGGCGCGCTCCCGTTCTCATAGGATTCGATTCTGTTTAAGATAAGAAAAAAGATAAAATAGTGATCTCTGATCCCAAAGCGCCATCAGTCGGCGCGTACACCGAGATAATCGACCAGCGGTTCCAGATAGCTCCGGTCCGTCCAGTCACAGGACCTTCCTGCTGCTTCCACCAGCGCCCTTTCCCACGGTTCAAGCGCTTCCTTATCCTTCTTTTCCAACGACTTCATGAGAAGATGACACAACGTCCGGTCTGGAAGGCTCATGCCTTCCTCATTCCAGGCCCCCCTGCAGTAAAAGCAAGGGATTCCATTCATCCCGTCCTTGAAATTATGTGAATAAAGCTTCTGAAACGCCTTTTCCTCATAAGGCGACGCTCCCACACAGAATACCGCGATCTTTTTCCCTTCCAGCTTCTTCAGATGCTTCTTTAAGAACCCGAGCCCGGCGATTCCCGACGCATAGATCCCTCCGCCCAGCACGATCGTATCATAACGCCTCAGCTTCTCCACGGAAGCCTCCTTTGTCTGCATGATATCAAAACAAGTCTCCTCTCCCAGCCATTCCGCATATTTCGCCGTCGCCCCATATTTGGAACGGTATAAGATAATTCCCTTCTGCATGGACTATAGTATCCTTCTTTCCTGTATTTTTTATGAACACCCCCGCGATCGCCACTCTATCGCAGTCTGTTTTATCATAAAACAAACTCCGGGAAAGAATCTACCATAGTTATGTAAAATGTTTTTCTGATCTGTTGACACGCTTTTGAACCTTCATATGATAATCTCAAAAGCCGCTCCTATGGCTGGAAGGGAGTTTCTTCTGATGGGTATTTATCTGAATCCGGGTAACGAAAACTTTAAAATGGCTCTGAATTCCCTTTTCTACCGGCTTTCGATCGCTTCCCACACCAGCTACCGTCAATACCTGAATCAATACAACATGATTTTTCTCAATATACAGACATTCCTGGGACGTGCGGGAAATATCTCCGGAATGATAGATCTCAATTATCGATGAATGGGACTGTATTTTTAGGGAACAAAGGATGAACGCAGATTCCCAGCGGCAGTATCTGGATTTTAAGTATCTGGATTTTATCAGAAGTCTCTTAAAGGACCAGGGCTATGTGGCGCTCGCCTATATGACCGGAATCCTTCCCACTAAAAAGTACGGGGCTCATTCGGCGCTGAATATGTTCGATGAATTTTCCATGTCACCCCCCGGACCTCTGGCCGAATTTGTCGGCTTTATGGAAACCTAAGCGGAACATCTGTGTACTTTCTGGCGTATGAATCCGGAAGAAATGAAACAATGGTATGACCTCTTTCTATTCCGCAGACGATGTGCTGGCGCTCCTGATCCACCTGGGATATCTGTGGTACGACCTGCGCACCGGAAAGGTTTTCATTCCCAATTCGGAAATTTCCTCCGAATTCTGTAACGCGGTGCAGGCGGCCGGGCTCTTCTTGTAGGCATCAGCTATGATCCAAAGACCAAAAAGCATTCCTGCCAGATTGAAGAATACCAGAAAAGCAAAAATCCTGATCAAACACATCCTTAAATTCCAAAGGGGCTGTGAAAAAATGAGAAATTATTTTTTCACAGCCCTACTACTGCTATGTATTCAGACGAAAATTACCCAAAATTTCGCTTCAGTTCCTCAAGAAGCAAAGATGCGACCGGGCTGAACACCTGATACTTTTTCCAAATGATATACATGGGCGATGTGAGTGCCGGTTCCAATGGCCGGAAACACAGATCGCTGTCAGGGCCGGTGTAGACCAGCCCGTCAAATCCCAGGACGCAGCCAAACCCTTCCCGCATCATGACGGAAGTGTTGAACAATAAATCGTAGGTCGCCACCACATTCAATTTATCCTGCGTTTCACCGAACCAGCGCGGCATTTCCTCCCTCATGGCCTGTCTGGACAAAATCAGGGGTATCTCGGTCAGGTCATGCAGATGGATACAGGAATGTTCTGCCAGAGGATGATCCTTGCGCATGATCAGCCCCCAGTGATCTTTCGACGGCATTTTCAGATAATTATACTTCGCCAAGTCCACCTCCTGGATGATGATGGCAAAATCCAATAGTCCCCGGTCCAGCCGCTCGTTGACAGCATCGGTGCCGCTGCTGTAAAAGTGGTAACGGATACGGGGATATTTTTCATTTAGCTTCTGGATGACTTGTATAAAAGGCGCTATCCCGTTGGACTCCGCACATCCGATATGAATATCGCCGCCATTGATCTCGTCCAGAGACTTAAATTCTGCAAGTGTTTTATCCGTCATATCCAGAATGTCCTCAGCGCGCTTGCGAAGGAGCATCCCTTCTTCCGTTAAACTCACGCTGTAATTGCTGCGGGTGAACAGCTTCTTTCCCAGTTCTTCTTCCAGTTCTTTGATCTGGCGCGACAGCGTGGGCTGTGAAATATGAAGCCGCTGGGCGGCGTGGGTCACATTGCCTTCTCTTGCGACCTCCAAAAAGTAACGCAATACACGCAGTTCCATTTTCCTTCCTCCTGTTCCATTTTTGCCTAAAATCAGTATAGTCAGTATAGCGCAAAGCAGATATTCATATCAAGAATATCTGGGTATAGGAATCAAATATTTTACATCACTGCCAGGTGGCCCTATAATAACCTATAATAAAATGAAGTTTCCCGACTGGAGAAGCTGGACGATGAGGCAGGCGTGGACACCCTGCGGGAATGGGAAAAAGAAATGGCATAAGCCGGAAAGAAGGTTATTACAATGAAGGTTCTTTTATTCAATGGAAGTACAACAAAAGACGGCTGTGTTTACCGGGCCTTATTTGAGGTAGCGTCAGCGCTCGATCAGGAAGGCATTGATACGGAGATTTTGCAGATGGGAACCGAACCCATCTGGGACTGTATGGGCTGTGATTTCTGCCATAATGGCGGCAAAGGCAGGTGCATCCATGAGGACATGGTCAATGACTGGCTGGAAAAAGCCGCCGGGGCGGATGGTTTTGTCTTTGGCTCTCCGGTCTATTACGCCCACCCCACTGGTCAGTTTCTGTCCCTGCTGGACCGGATGTTCTACGCCGGCGGAGAGTATTTCCAATTTAAGCCGGGCGCCGCTGTGGTGACGGCCCGCCGCGCGGGAACTACCGCATCCCTGGACGTTTTGAACAAGTATTTCACGGATGCCTGTATGCCTGTGGTATCCTCCACATACTGGAATATGGCCCACGGCAATGCACCGGAGCAGCTGGAACAGGATCAGGAAGGGTTACAGACTATGCGGAACCTTGGACATAATATGGCATGGATTTTGAAATGCCTGGAGGCAGGCAAAGAAAAAGGGATCGTTCCCGCCGCCCCTGAAACGGTCCACTGGACAAACTTCATCCGGTAAGGAGGGCTAAATGGAATACTTGACTTTGAATAACGGCGTAAGGCTGCCGATGATCGGTTTTGGCACCTGGGATGTGCGTAGCGAAGCGGGTAAGAAAGCGATCCTGACCGCGCTGGAGGCGGGCTATCGCCTGATCGACACCGCCCAGATGTATGACAATGAGGATATTGTGGGAAAGGCTGTTCGGGAGAGCGGCCTTTCCCGGCAGGATGTTTTTCTCACCACCAAGCTCTACCGCCCCAGCAACAGCTATCAAAAAGCAAAAGCCGGCATTGAGAGATCCCTGCAGGCATTGCAGACGGACTACATCGACCTGCTGCTGATCCACGAACCCTATGAGAACGCGCTTGAAATGTATGACGCGCTCAAAGAAGCCTATGAAACAGGCACCGTGCGGGCCATCGGCATCTCCAATTTCGGGAAGAAGGAATATGACCGCTTCCTACGACATTGCGGAGTCGTTCCTGCCGTCGATCAGGTAGAGTCCCATGTCTATTTTCCGCAGATGGAACTGAAGGAACATCTTGTCCGCCACGGTACGCAGATGCAATCCTGGGCGTCCTTTACCGAGGGCAGAAGGAATATTTTTGCCGAACCGCTGCTGAACCGGATCGGCGCAAAATACGGCAGGACAGCCGGTCAGGTGGCGCTGCGCTATCTGACCCAGAACGGGATCGCGGTCATTCCAAAATCCGTTCACCGGGAACGCATGGAGCAGAATCTTCACAGCTTAGACTTTACTCTGACACCGGATGATATGGCTGAAATCAGCCGCCTGAATGAAGGACGTTCTTTATTTGGGTGGTATTAAAAAGGGGTGTTTGCATTGGGATATGAAGAAATTGAAAAGCGGGCCGCCGAGATGGGCCTTCCCGTTTACCAGTATCAGCGCGTTGCTGCGCAGCGCCGTCAGCATACTCGTCCGGCTCCTATCGTGATCGGGAAAAACGTTTGGATCGGCGCAAACGTGACCGTCACCCCCGGTGTGACCATCGGAGATGGAGCCATTGTGGCTGCCGGAGCGGTGGTAACAAAAGATGTCCCGCCCATGACGGTGGTGGGCGGCGTTCCGGCAAAAATCATCAAAACGATCTCATCCGGAAAGGAGGCAAAGAAATGAAGAAAATTTTGGCACTGGTTCTGACATTTACTTTTCTGTTTGGTATGACCGCCTGCGGTCAAACACCGCAGGAAGCCCCCGCCGCCAGCGAAAGTGCCGGTACGGGCAGTATGGAGCCCCCGGCTTCCACGGAGAGCGGCACAAACGAGGAATCGGCAAGCGAAACCGCGGAAGAAAGCACTGTGCCTGACACAGAGCAGGAAGCGGTCCCTGAGTCAGAGGATCCGGGAAATTTTGATTTTGAGACCCATACGGTCACTCTGAACAGCGGATATGAGATGCCGATCATGGGCCTTGGCACCTATTCCCTCAGCGACGAGGAATGCTACAACTCGGTCACCGCCCTGCTGGAAGCAGGCGGACGGCTAATCGACACGGCTTATATGTACCACAACGAAGCCGCTGTAGGCCGGGCGGTCCGGGATTCGGATGTGCCGCGGGAAGAGATCTTTGTGATCACCAAGCTTTATCCTACTCAGTTCGATGACCCGCAGGCTGCCATTGATCTGGCGCTGGAGACGCTGGACATCGGATATATTGATATGATGCTGCTCCATCATCCCGGAACGGGTGATGTGGAAGCCTATCTCGCGATGGAGCAGGCTGTGGCGGATGGTAAAATCCGCTCCATCGGCCTTTCCAACTGGTATATCGAGGAACTGGAGGATTTTCTGCCGCAGGTGAACATTACCCCGGCCCTGGTGCAGAATGAGATCCATCCCTATTATCAGGAAGCGGAGGTAGTACCCTATATCCAGAGCCTTGGCATCACGGTACAGGGCTGGTATCCTTTCGGCGGGCGGGGCCACACTTCGGAGCTGCTGGGCGACCGGTGATCTCTGCCATCGCTGAGGCTCACAGCGTCACCTCCGCCCAGGTGATTCTGCGGTGGAACCTCCAGCGCGGCGTGGTGGTCATCCCCGGCTCCAGCAACCCCGACCACATCCGGGAGAACCTCGATCTGTTCGGTTTTGAGCTGGCGGATGAGGAAATGGCGCAGATTGCCGCGCTGAACCGGGATGAAAAGCACGATTGGTATTAAAAAGGAGTGTTTGTAGTGGGTTCCACATACTGAAATATGGCGTATGGGCAGATGCCGGGGGTTGTAGAGAAAGACGATATGCCGGAGGTTAAGGGGAATTTGCTTTAGCGGGATGCAGCAGCGCCTCTTCCGCAAATACGGAAGCGTCTCTGCCAACGACTTCTGTAACGCAACTCCGAAAGGGGACAGCCGGACGGTTGCCGATTTGCTGGAACCTTCCCAAGCGGGAACATCCATTCTGACTTACCCGGCTTCTTCTTGCAGGCATCAGCTAAAAAAATAAAAATCCTGATCAAACCCCTCACTCAAGCCACTGCACAAATGCTGTTTTGTCCGTACAGTTATACCCAGCCTTCACATAAAAATCCAATGTACTCTGCTTTTTAGAGCCGGTTAAGAGCATTATCTTATAGCAGTTGTTTTCCATCGCGATCTTTCTTGCATAATTCAGGCACTCCGTCGCATACCCCTTCCCCCTGTAGTTCTCATGGGTAACCACATTTTCAATGAGAGCATATGGTCTGATCCCTCTGGTGAGATTTGGGATAATGACGCAGACACAGGAGGATACCAGAACTCCATCTGCCACATTCAGCAGGATATGATGATTTTCGTCATTCATGATCGCATTCCATGTTTCCCGCAGAGCCTGAGAATCCTCTGGCATTTCCTGCTCATGCAGATACAGATAAAGCTGCAGCAAGGCATTCAGATCTTCTTTCTTCGCTTCTCGTATCATAACAGTCCTCCTGCCTTCCTCATCCCGGCGGGTTCACACCTTAAACCGATACCCCACTCCCCATATCGTTTCAATATACTGCGGGTTGGCGGTGTCCGTTTCGATCTTTTCCCGTATCTTTTTGATATGCACGGTTACGGTCGCGATATCGCCGATAGAATCCATGTCCCAGATCTCCCGGAACAGCTCCTCCTTGGTGAAAACATGGTTCGGGTTCTCCGCCAGGAAGGTGAGCAGATCGAATTCCTTGGTGGTAAAAGCCTTTTCCACGCCGTTGACAAAGACACGGCGGGCGGTCTTGTCGATCCGGATGCCGCGTATCTCCACGATATCGTTGGTCTTCTGATTGGAGCTGACCAGACGGTCATAACGGGCAAGATGGGCCTTCACCCTGGCCACCAGTTCGCTGGGGCTGAAGGGCTTCGTCATGTAATCGTCCGCGCCGAGGCCAAGGCCGCGGATCTTATCGATATCGTCTTTTTTCGCGGAAACCATCAGGATCGGGATATTCTTCTCTTCACGGATGCGGCGGCAGATTTCAAAGCCGTCTATGCCCGGAAGCATCAGATCCAGGATGATCAGATCATAATTACCATTCAGGGCAGCTTCCAGACCCTTCTCTCCATCATTTTCTATCTCCACCTGAAATCCGGAAAGTTCCAGATAATCTTTTTCCAGGTCCGCTATCGCTTCTTCGTCTTCAATGATCAATATTTTACTCATTTTCTTCTGCCTCCCTGTATTTTCTTATCACAAAGTGCAGGCATGTGCCTTCACCTTCTCTGCTGGTCGCCCAAATGTAACCGCCGTGATCCTCGATGATCTTTTTCACGATGGAAAGGCCGATTCCGCTGCCGCCCGTAGAAGAATTCCGGGAAGCGTCTGTCCGATAAAACCGCTCAAAGATCTTACCCAGATCCTTCGCGGAGATGCCTTTTCCGTTATCCTCGATCTCCACCCGCACCGAGTCCACCTCATCCAGGATCCGGATATTGATGATACCCTTGGGCTTATCCATGTATTTGATGCTGTTGCCGATGATGTTGTCGATCACCTTTTTGAGCTGTTCCGGGTCTGCGATGATCAGAGTGGACGGATCTACCAGATTGGAATAGTTCAGCTCAATATTCTTGGACTCCAGATCCAGTCCCACATCTTCCACACAGTCCTGGAAAAACTCCGCCAGATTGATGCGTTGGAAATTGTAGGGGATCCGGTTGCTGTCGATCCCGGAATAATAGGTCAGCTCATTGATCAGCCGGTTCATATCGTTGGCCTTGGTGTAAATGGTCTTGATATAGCGGTCCATTTTCTCCGGTGTATCTGCCACGCCGTCCATGATCCCCTCCACATATCCCTTGATCGCTGTGATCGGGGTCTTCAGATCGTGGGAAATGTTGCTGACCAGTTCCCGGTTCTGCCGTTCGTTCTGGATCTTTTCCTCCGCGGATTCCTTCAGCCGCAGACGCATGTCCTCATAATTGCGGTACAGCTCCCCGATCTCATTGGTATCCTCCGAGGTCAGGCTGTATTCAAAATTTCCTTCCGCGATCTGCTGCATGGCCACCTTCAGTTTATTGATCGGTTCAAAAAATCCTTTATACACCCACTGGGTCAGCACGATGCTCGTCAGCACCAGGATGAACACAATGGCGGAAAACAGATAGATCAGGAAGGATCGGGAAATCACGCTGTTCACCCTAGTCACAAGGAACAGGCTCCCTTCCTCTCCGTCGGAAAATTCGAAATCGATCTGCTTCACCAGCTTCTGCATGTCGTTATAGTAGAAACCGGAATTGGAATCCTGGCTTTCAAACCCATAGGCAGGCAGCCTGCTGAAAAAACGTCCGCTCATTTCTTCATTGCCGGTATAATACTCCTTCGTTCCCTTCCGCACTACGATATAAGAAGAAATCTGCTCGGCTTCCTCATTCAGCTCATCCAGGAACGCCACATCCTCCAGCTTCTCCTCATTTTCCTCCGCAATATTTTCCAGCCTGAGGTACATCGCATTTGTCATATTGCTGAGCGAAGCCAGGGAATCTGACAACGTGTTGTCATCCGAGATCTCAATCTGAAAATTCATGTCGGAATTATGGATCACCATGGTCCCAACGGCAACAAAGGCGATCACGGACAAAAGGATCGGCAGGAGGATCACGATCAGGAATGTAATGATCAGCTTTGTCCGAAACTTCATATAATCTCCTTCAATCTTTCAGTAAAAAAAACGCCCGTCCAGCGGGCAGTCTTTTCCGTTACAGTTATTTTAACATAAAATAAAAAACTGTATATTAAAACGGAAAAATAAATTTATAAAAAAAATATAAACAGGTTGACAGATCACTTTCCCTTTGCTATAGTAACAGTAACAGTTATTATTTCTGTTAGAGAGGAGGCGGTACAAGGTGCTGAAATACAGCCGCCAGCGGGAAGCCATCAAAAGATTCCTGATGACCAGACGCGACCATCCGACGGCAGATGTAGTTTACAGCAATGTGAGAACAGAATTCCCAAATATAAGCCTTGGAACTGTTTACCGTAATCTGACATTGCTTGCCGATCTGGGTGAGATATCCCGGCTGCGCGTCGGGGACGGTGTAGATCATTTCGACGCGGATACCCGCCCGCATTACCATTTCGTCTGCAATGAATGCGGCGGAGTGAGCGATCTGGAGATGGATGATGTCAGCGGCGCCCTGAATGCCGCGGTCAGAGATTTTGACGGATCGATCGAAGGACATGTCACCTATTTTTATGGTCTGTGTCCACATTGTGCGAGAAGCGCACAGAAAACCTCATAAGTTAGCCTGCAGCCGCATCTGCGGCCGCTCACTATAAATTTTTTTCAGAAAAGGAGATCAAAACTATGAAATTCGTATGTCAAGTATGTGGTTATGTTTATGAAGGAGATGCAGCGCCGGAGAAGTGCCCTGTATGTGGCGCACCCGCTGAGAAGTTCACCGCTCAGACCGGATCCCTGGAATGGGCTGCCGAGCACGTTGTAGGCGTAGCTCAGGGCGCAAGCGAGGATATCATGGAAGATCTGAGAGCCAATTTCTCCGGTGAGTGCACGGAAGTTGGTATGTATCTTGCAATGGCAAGAGTTGCTCACAGAGAAGGCTATCCTGAGATCGGCCTGTACTGGGAAAAGGCTGCTCATGAAGAAGCTGAGCATGCTGCGAAGTTCGCAGAGCTGCTGGGCGAAGTGGTTACCGATTCCACCAAGAAGAACCTTGAGATGAGGATTGAAGCTGAGAACGGCGCTACCGCGGGCAAGTTCGACCTTGCAAAGCGTGCGAAGGCTGCCAACCTGGATGCGATCCATGACACCGTTCATGAGATGGCCCGCGACGAGGCCCGTCACGGCAAGGCTTTCCAGGGACTGCTGGAGAGATACTTCGGAAAATAATTCATGCCAAGCCGTCTGACTGCCTTCCAGGCGTCTGAACGATGTAGCTGAATCAACCACGGCGCCGGATTTCTGATCCGGCGCATGTTTTTACCAAGGAGGGAAAGAGAATTATGGAATTTTATATTTGCAGACACTGCGGCAATATCGTTACCAAGCTGACCGACCATAAGGTTCCCGTCATGTGCTGCGGGGAAAAGATGGAGCTTCTTGAAGCGGGCGTCACCGACGCTGCTGTGGAAAAGCATGTTCCTTCCTGCAGCGTAGATGGAAACGTGGTAAACGTTCAGGTGGGCTCCACCGAGCATCCCATGATCGATACGCACTGGATCGAGTGGATCACCGCGGAAACCAGCCAGGGCTTCCAGACCAAGTGGCTGAAGCCGGGAGACAGCCCTAAGGCTTCCTTTGTCCTCGCGGACGGCGAAGAGCTGAAGGCTGTGTATGCTTACTGCAACCTGCATGGGCTGTGGAAGGCGTAAGGCAGCCGGACACTCTCCTGCTCAATAGAAAGTTTTTCAAATAAGGTTCCGGCGGAACAGTCCTGAAAAGGGATATTCCGCCGGTTCTATTTTATTTGGTATTTATTCCTTTACCGCCCCGATCAGAACTCCTTTGGTGAAATATTTCTGGATAAAAGGATAAATGCATAAAATCGGCGCTGTCGCAACAATAATCGTTGCGTAACGTACCGTAATGGCGATCGGCTCCGTATCTCCCTGCGGAGCCAAGAGAACTTCCCGCAAAATAACCTGTAACGGCAGTTTATTCCGTTCCCGGATCAGAACGGAAGCCCAGAACCATCCGTTCCATATGCCCACTCCATAATACAGCACCAGAACCGCCAGGGTCGCTTTGGACAGCGGCAGTACGATCCTGGATAAGATCGTCATATGCCCTGCGCCATCAATCTTTGCCGCTTCGATCAGGCTGTCCGGCAGCCCCTCAAACGCTGTCCGGAGAATGATCATATTATAAGTATTGATGCAGAATGGAATGATCAGTCCCCAGCGCGTTCCCGTCAGATGAAGCTGCTTCATATTCAGATATGAGGGAATCAATCCGCCGCTGAAAAACATGGTAAACATGATGAACAGCATGAGAGGCCTTTTCCACAGCACATTTTTCTGGGCGAGAACATAGGCCCCCAGGCAGGTAAAGATCATATCCAATATTACGCCGATGATCAGAATAAAAAATGTATTGAAATATCCCGAAAGAATATTGGGATTACGGGATACCATTTGATATGCCTCTGTGCTGAGTCCCTGAGGCAGCAGCATTGGCCCGGAATACAGGAGCACCTTCTGATGATCGCTGATCGATCCCATAGCCACATACCATAGCGGATATAGGCACAGGAGTCCTAACAGGATCAAGAAAATATTGTTGCAGAGCTGAAAGCTTCTTTCTCCCACAGATTTTTTCATTTTCACAGTAGTCTGATCCACAGTAGCCTGAATTTTTCTGTTTTTCTCTGGTTTCATCCGCTTTTCCTCCTACCACAGACTGCTTTTTGTCATTTTTCTGCTCACCGCATTCGCGGTTATCAAAAGAATGCAGTTCACTACGGAATTCATCAGCCCGATCGCGGTGGAATAGCTCCAATTCTGTTCCAATAATCCGGAGCGGTATACATAGGAAGAAATGATATCCGCGGTCTCATAAGTGGCTTCATTATACAGCAGGATCGTTTTCTCATATCCCATTCCCATCAGACTGCCAAAGCGCAGGATCAGCATCATGATAATGGTAGGCATCAGTCCCGGGATCGTAATGGAAATTGCCTGACGCAGCTTCCCCGCCCCGTCAATGGCCGCTGCTTCGTACAATTGGGCGTCGATCCCGGAAAGGGCCGCCAGATAAATGATGGAGCCCCAGCCCACCTCCTGCCAGATACCGGAGAGTATATAGATCGGCCGATAGAGGGAGGGCTGCTGCAGCAACGGGATCCTTTCCCCTCCAAATGCCGCTATGATGTCGTTCAGCAGACCATCCGTCAGGCAGAAATCCTTGATCAGGCCGACGATCACCACCAGAGATATGAAATGCGGAAGATAGGTTACCGTCTGTATGATCCTCTTGAATTTTCCGTTTTTCACCTCATTCAGAAGAAGGGCCAGCAGGATAGGCGCCGGGAAGCCGAACAGCAGGCTGTAAAAGCTGAGCAGCAGCGTATTGCGCATCAGCCGTACAAAATAATAACTGTCAAAGAAACGGATAAAATGCTTCATCCCCACCCATTCGCTGCCCCATATTCCTTTGGCCGGGCGGTAATCCTGAAATGCGATCAGCGCTCCATACATGGGCTTATAACAGAACAGCAGATACCAAAGCACGACAGGAACAGCCATCAGGTATAACATTTTATTTCTGTACCAGTCTTTTCTGACCTGATTCCCAAACTTACTCTTCTTTTTCATCAATGCAACTCCTTTTAAAAAGAGGGCGCCTTCAGGCGCCCTCCTGTCCGGGTTTATCTGCTCAGATAGCGGTCATACGCGGCCTGTCTCATTTCCACAGCTCTTTCCAGTCCCATACTCTCCAAGGTATTCAGATATTCATCAAATCCCGTCTCCACATCTTCGGTTCCCATGATAAATTTTGCATTCATCTCACTCACATACGTCTGCACTTCATTCATGATCGACACATATTCATCGTTGTCTTCGTCCGCAATATACAGGGTAGGAAGCAGATGCTCTTTGGCATTGGTATCCGCCCAGGTGCTCAGGGCTTCCCTGGCTTCATCGATCTGCAGGATCTGGGTCTGATAATCCCAGGACTGTATGAATGCACCGTTGGCAGGAGCGATTGCATATTTGCACCATGCCTGTGTGATGTTCCATCCATCCGGATTGTTTGTCACTTCCTCCGTCATGGTGGGCTTTCCGTCTACCATTGTATAGGATACGCCCTCCACGCCGAAATTGGCCAGCAGGGATCCCGCTTCCGTATATTCATAATCCAGGACCTGCGCGGCCAGCACAGGATCCTTACAGCTTGCGCCGATCGCGATTCCACCATAGCTGTATCTGGATTCCATGTACCCGTATTCCGGTTTTTCTCCCTTATTGAGCACCGGCCATTTAGTGGCGATCAGGGTGTAATCCGGATCTTCCTCCCTGGCCGCCAGCGTAACATTCTGCAGTCCGCTTGCCACCCACATGTAGGTTGCCCCGGAAGCGCCGTTCGTCATTTTCACAGATGTCAGATCGTCGCCTCCGGAAAACATATCTTTGTCCAGCAGTCCCTCTTCCCACCAGGCTGCCATCGTCTTTAAATATTCCTTGTAATCTTCTGTGGCAGCCGTATAGATCACCTGATCCCCCTCCAGGCGGAATTCATCCCCAACTCCATAGGCATAAGACCAGATCAGCCCATGACTCGGCGTATAGGGAGCTGTTGCACCCATCTGATCCTTAAAGGCAGTCAGGACGGTATGCCATTCTTCCACCGTCTCCGGAACTTCCAGCCCGCATTCCTCCAGCCAGTCCTTGCGGATCATGGGACCTCTGGATGTGCACATAGCTTCCACCTCCCGGATCATGGGGAAGCTGTAGTATCTGCCGTCTTCCGTCTGGATTTCCTTATCGATATCCGGATTCTCGTCCAGATAAGCGCGCAGGGCGGGACAGTATTCATTGATGAGATCCGTCAGATCCAGGATGATGCCCTCATC
The DNA here is from genome assembly GCA_019118445.1 of Candidatus Eisenbergiella merdipullorum. Lineage (GTDB taxonomy): Bacteria > Bacillota > Clostridia > Lachnospirales > Lachnospiraceae > Eisenbergiella > Eisenbergiella merdipullorum. The sequence goes on from DWYY01000003.1 coordinate 31,210, forward strand.
AATCGCCTTCCCGGGCCCGCCGGGATAATTTTTCCAGTTATACTCCCACAGATCCGGATAGGTACCGTCTGCGATCATCAGGTTAAACTGTTCATTCGTCTGTCCAGAAGCCGGATGCTGGAATTCAATGGTCACCCCCGTCTGCTCCTGCCACTGCTTCCCATACTCCGTTTCCCCAAGGCTGCTGAAATTGGCCGCCACATTTGCATTAAGCTCTCCCCAATAAACCAGGGTCTCATCCGTCTTTAGAGGATAGACGACCTCTCCTCCGGCCTCCTGGCTTTCCGATGCAGCGGTTTCGGAAGCCTCCTCGCTCTGGGAGGGTTCTTCTGAAACAGAAGCCTCCTGCTGCGCTGTACTCTCATTTGTCTGCGCAGTCTGTCCGGAACCGCATCCTGCCAGAGCGGATGCAGCAACCATTGCCGCAAGCAACATGGCTGATACTTTTTTCTTCTTCAATCCCGTTTCCTCCTTTTCTTCCTCCGGTTCTTTTCTTTCTCCGGTATTTCGGTTTTTATCGGCAAATCCATCATAGCCCCCTTTTTTCTCTGATTGATAGGCTCAATTTGCAAAAACAGGTTGGCAAATAACCAACCGGCCGCCAGCCTGTTTGCTTTTTAACTATGATTTTCTTTTTTGTCGATCCCCTGAAATTGTCCCGGAGTCACCCCCACCATTTTACGGAAAACCCTGATAAAAGCAGAACTGTCACGGAATCCGGTGCGCACAGCGGTTTCCTGAACGCTCACACCCTGCTTCAGCAGCCTTTTCGCTTCCTTGATCCTGGTTTCATTGATGATGGTCAGCAGGCTTTTTCCGGTCTGTTTCTTCAGGATGGCGGATAGATACGCCGGTGTCATTTGAAATTTGAGGCCAGTCTGTGCCACATTCAGATCAGGATCCCTGTAATTCTCTTTTACATATGTCAAAATCTCCTGACACAGCTTATGATGCTGATGAGTTTTCCGGTCGACTTCCATCTCTGTCTCGAGATTCCTTCCCGTCTCTTCCATTCCCGCCGTCAGATCCAGCACCGTCTGTTTCAGGATCATCTTATTATCTTCTATGGATATTTTCATGGAAATCCGGCTCAAACCCGCAATGTCCGTGCCGTTTCTTCCCATACGGTCCGCCGCTCTCCTGACGGTAGCGCAGATATTATACAGAAGGCATTTGAATACTTCCGGCGCGTCCCTGTTAAGCAGCATGTTCGTATCCAGAATTTTTTCTATCATGGATACGGCATATTCTCCATTTCCGGAAACGATCGCCGTAATGATCAGCTCTTCTGTCTCAACCGGATAGTCATAACAGTTTACAGCCTCTGTTCTGATGTCACGATAGCTGATATAGTCGTCATCCTCCAGGGCAAGGAATTCTTCCGTCTGACATGCTTCCTCGTAAGAAAGATTGATCCCTTCTGGTCCCTTGTGAATGCTTCCCGCTGCCGCCAACACTTTAAACTGAAAGTGCTTCTGGATAAAGTCCTGGTATTTTTCCACAGTTTCCTGAATTTCCGCTTCCACATCTTCTTCGTTCATCCGGACTGCAACGGCAACCGTATCCCCCAGATATGCTGTCTTCTGAAAATAATGCTCGCCTATCCCTTCTTCAAAAACATTCCTGATGATGAAACGTCTGAGGTTGTTTGTCGAAATCCGGTCTGCCTCATTTTCCGCCGGATATTTTTCTATTTTAAGAAGGAGCACCATGCAGTATTTTCCCTGAAACATTTCCTTGAGCTTTTGCAGTTCCGGCGTATTTTCAAGCATTCCGCAGGGCATCCGGAACAGATTCTCCAGATAATATTCTTCGACCACATGGTTCATATACTCCATTTTCTGCCGAAATCCGGACCGTTCCTCAAACAGCTTTCTGGATTTTTCCTCCAGATACAGATATTCATTTTCCACACCGCTGCCGTTTCCTTCCTCTCCGGAAGAAGAAAAAAGCTCCACCAGCCTTCGCAGAGGCCCATAATTGAGTTTCATCAGATACCTGGAGATCAGAACCCCCACCATCAGGCAGAGCACATTGGTAACCACGAAAAAATTACGAACCTTTCCGGTTACTCCTGTGATCAGATTTTCCGGCATCAGGATAACATATTTTAAATTTCCGTTCTGTGAAGGAAGCGAACGGACAAGGTACTCTTTTCTGTTCCAATTGAGCTTAAAATCTCCGCCTTCTTCCAGATCCTCACTGCGGAACGCCAGGCCATTCACCCCGCGGGAGCACAGAATCACATCTTCCTTCTCATCAACGATCGCCCATTCCAGATTTTCATTCCAGGCACCCGACTCTATTCTTGCGCTCAATACATCCACATCCATCCAGATCCCGATGACTGCCGGGGAGGTTTTCCCTTTTTTTAAAGACGGCTGCAATATCAGGATCGAGGAATGATCCTGCGACCACTTTGCTTCCATAGAAAGGATCCGCTCCGGTTTCTCAGACAGCAGACTTGCTTTCAACAGATCCGCTTCTTCGATATGATCCGTGCAGAAATAATCGATGTAAAAATCCAGATCCATGCGGCCCTTACTGGACGCAACTACATCCTGATCCTTAAAATACACAAAAATATCAGAACAGTAGGATTGGTCTAATTCCTGAATCTCATGACAAAGAGAAGCGATATTCCAATCTCTCTTTTTTATCAATTCTTCATTATCACTGTATATTTCAGCTATCTTGCCGTTCATCACCAACTGTACCAGACAGTTCTGTGCATATTGGAATTCTCTGTCGCAGGTCTTTTGAGTATTGATCAAATAATTTCGATTGGAAATATCTGTCTGTCCTTTTACCACATGATAAGTATTGAAATAAAAGACAATGCCCGCGCAGACGGGTATCAACAAAATCATGATATAAGATACAGCCTGCCTCCGATAATATTTCCCATTTCTTTGCATACGCTCCACCCTCTTTTTTGCAGTTTCTCCCTAACATTACTATTATAAATTCTTTTTTGCATCCAAAAAATATGCAAATTTCCAAAACCGATAGGCATATCGCAAAATAGCTGTTTTCTGAGTCATTTTTTGCAAAGAATCCACTTGAATTATTTCTTATTTGGATTTATGAATTTAGACACAGAATGTTCACAGTTTTGTCTTAAAATTGAAATTGATTTCACACTATATTTCAGCAGATAACCTGGGCCCTGGTGGACGTGCAGCATCTGACGCAGCCGAGAAACCTTTGCAATGGACCATATCCCCAGGATCAGTCCCGGAAAGGAGACTATCTTGAAGCCTTTAGACCATCTGAGCACTCTGGAGGCGGAATCCATCTATATCATGAGGGAGGTCGCTGCAGAGTGTGAAAAGCCTGTCATGCTCTATTCTATCGGGAAGGACAGTTCTGTCATGCTGCACCTTGCCAGAAAGGCTTTTTATCCGGAGGATCCTCCATTTCCTTTTCTCCACATTGATACTACCTGGAAATTTCATGAAATGATCGAATTCCGTGACGCGACCGCCAAAAAGTACGGTCTGAACATGCTGGTCTATACCAACATGGACGGCGTGCGTCAGGGCATCAATCCCTTCGACCACGGCGCTGCATATACGGACATCATGAAAACCCAGGCGTTGAAAGCGGCACTGAAGCAGTATGGCTTTACGGCAGCCTTTGGCGGCGGCAGACGGGACGAGGAAAAATCCAGAGCGAAGGAGCGGATTTTCTCCTTCCGGAACGCCGAGCAGACCTGGGACCCCAAAAACCAGCGCCCGGAGATGTGGAAGCTGTACAACACCAGGATCCACAAGGGAGAGAGCATCCGGGTCTTCCCTCTCTCCAACTGGACGGAGGCCGACATCTGGCAATACATCAAACGGGAAAATATTGAGATCGTCTCCCTGTATTATGCCAAGGAGCGTCCCTGCATCTACCGCGACGGCAACATCATCATGGTGGATGACGACAGGCTGAAGCTGCGCCCCGGCGAAAAGATCGAATATAAAAAGATCCGTTTCCGCACCCTCGGCTGTTATCCCCTCACAGGCGGCATGGAATCGGATGCGGATACATTGGATAAGATCATAGCTGAAACGCTCGGAGCCGTATACTCGGAGCGCACCAGCCGCGTGATCGACCACGAAGCGGCCGGCAGCATGGAACGCAGAAAAAGGGAGGGGTATTTCTGATGAAGGACCTGTTAAAATTTCTTACCTGCGGCAGCGTGGACGACGGAAAATCCACGCTGATCGGCCACATGCTTTATGACAGCAAACAGCTCTACGCGGATCAGGAACAGGCGCTCCAGCTTGACAGCCGGGTCGGCAGCGCGGACGGCCAGATCGATTATTCCCTGCTGCTGGACGGACTCATGAGCGAGCGGGAACAGGGGATCACCATCGACGTGGCCTACCGCTATTTCAAGACGGAGGCGCGCAGCTATATCGTGGCGGACGCCCCCGGTCATGAGGAGTATACCCGCAATATGGCCGTGGCCGCCTCCTTCGCCCAGCTTGCCGTCATCCTTATCGACGCCTCAAAGGGCGTTCAGATCCAGACCAGACGCCATGCCCGGATCTGCTATCTGATGGGTATCCGCGACATGGTCTTTGCCGTCAACAAAATGGACATGGTGGGATACGACAGACAGCGCTTCAAGGAAATTGAAAGCGCCATCCATGAGATGACAGAGCCTTTTCCCTTAAACAGCCTTGCCATCATCCCGGTTTCCGCCACAATGGGAGACAATATCACGGAGCATTCTGACCGGATGCCCTGGTACAGCGGGCCTTCTCTTCTGGACTATCTGGATCAGGTCGAGATCGCTCCTTCTACGGAGAGTACGGATTTCACCATGCCGGTGCAGAGGGTGTGCCGTCCCAATTCCTCCTTCCGGGGCTTTCAGGGCCAGATCGAGAGCGGAAGCGTCCGCGTCGGCGATGAGATCCGCAGCCTTCCCAGCGGAGAAACCGCTGTGGTAACCGACATTCTCACAGGCTTTGATGAAGTGGAGGAAGCCGTGGCCGGACAGCCCGTGACCATTCAGCTCGGCCGGGAGATCGACATTTCCCGGGGCTGTGTGCTGGTAAAAGGAAAGGGCCATCCCATTTCAGAAAGCTTCACCGCCACGCTTTTGTGGATGGACGAATCCCCCCTGATGCCAGGCGTCAATTACATTCTCAAGCTGGGGACCAAAATGACAAACGCCACCGTCATGGACATCCAGTATAAGGTGGACATCCACAGCGGACGCCATGTCCCCGCCGACCGGCTTTATAAAAACGAGATCGGCGTCTGCAATATCCTGGTATCGGAAAAGATCATCCTGGATACCTTTGAAAAAAGCCAGCCCATGGGCGGCCTGATCCTGATCGACCAGGTCACCAACCATACCTGTGCGGGAGGAACGGTGAAAGCCGTCACATCCGGCTATGGGGATCTGTTCTGGCATGATTTTGACCTCACCAGGGATATCCGCGCCAGAAACATGGGGCAGAATCCCCTTACCATCTGGTTCACCGGACTGTCCGGCTCCGGGAAATCCACGCTGGCCAACGCCCTGGAAAAGAGGCTGTACGCCATGGGCATGCATACCATGGTGCTGGATGGGGATAATATCCGTCTGGGCCTGAACCGGGACCTGGGCTTTTCCGAGGAGGACAGGATCGAGAATATCCGCAGGATCGCCCAGGTGGCAAAACTGATGAACGACGCCGGCCTGATCGTGCTGACCGCCTTTATCTCCCCGTTCCACAGGGACCGGGACAACGCCCGCAAGATCATCGGCGACTCTTTTATCGAGGTCTATGTGAACACCCCTCTGGAGGAATGTGAGCGCCGCGATATCAAACACCTCTACCAGAAAGCGCGCAAGGGAGAGATCCATGATTTCACCGGGATCAGCAGTCCATATGAGGTCCCTGAAAATCCGGATATCACGGTTGATACCACCGGACGCGCCGTGGAAGCCTGCGTCTCCGATATTCTGGAGAAGCTTGCGCCTTACCTGAAAAAATGAGCTGTTACTATGAGAAGGAGAAATACGGGATGAAAGGAAAGAAGACAAAGCTGTCATTTATCTGCATCGGATTCCAGAAATGCGGAACCACATCCCTGTACGATCTGCTCAGACAACACCCAAACATCTATCTGACAGAAGACGTGAAGGAACCGATGTTTTACCGGGTTCATCTTGTCCGCCGGATCCTCGGCTCCGGCTGGTATCGGAAAAGATATTTCGGGCATCTGGAGGAAGCCAGACAGATGCCTCCCGCCGCGCGGCGCAGAACCTCTGAAAACGTAGGGCTTCTCACCGGACGCCGGGGGAAGACGTCCTCCGCCGGTACAGATCCATCCAAAGCCTGCGCAGCCACTTCCAAAGCCTGCGCAGCCGGACCGGAAGACAGCGCTGTATCTGTTTCAGGAACGGATCATGCTGCGCCGGCAGCTTCTGACCAGAGCCAGGCAGACGGCAGACATGCTTCCGTCCTCTATCCGGGAGAGATCAACGCGGGCCTTGGTTTTAACGGCTGCGCCCGCTGGCTTGGCAGGGATTTTACCCACGACACAAAGCTGATCTTCATGATGCGTGACCCGGCGGACCGCTGCTATTCCGCTTATAAATACTTTCTCGCCCTCGGCTTCCTGCCCATGTCTGTGGCGGCGGATGATAAAAAAAGAGGACATGCTGCGGCCTTCGACAGCTATGTCCGCTCTGTCCTGCTCAATCCACACCGCCGGAAGGAGATCAGGAGGCACCGCATGAAATATCTCTGCTTTTCCCAGGGCAACTACGCCTGCTGCATCCGGGAATACCTGCGCAGTTTCCCCAGAGAAAACATGAAGTTCATCTTCTTTGAGGAGTTCATCCGAGATGAGGAAGGCGTGACGAAGGATCTTCTCCGGTTTTTGCAGATTCCCGAAGCTCCGGGGATGTCCTATCATGTGAAAAGCAACGAGACCAACTTTCGGGCGGCTTCTCCGGTCTGCGCCAAAATCCTTCTCCTGTTCCAGGGTATGTACTATCTGTTCTTTGAATTTTTAAACATGGGACGCCGCTGCCCGGGATTTTTCCGGAAATTCATGGCATTCTATGACTGGAGCATGGATAAATGCACCCGTCCGGAAACAGATGCCTCCAAAATGCTGCCATCCACCAGAAAGCTCCTGAATCGCTACTATCAGAATGAGATCAGGAAAGTGGAGGAGCTTTCCGGCCGCAGCGTGCCTGAAAGCTGGGCACGCTGCGGAAAATAACCAGAGAAAAGGGATTCCGGCGCAGGCGGCGGAACAAACGGGAATGGAACCGGCTGTCAGATTAAGAACCCTTCGTTTCTCAGAATATCCTGCACTTGTCTTACATCGACGTTGCGCACATTCGTATGATCTTTTACTGCGACGGCGACTGCTGTCCCCGCTGCCTGACCCAGTTCTGCGCAGTATGGCATGATCCTGTAAGATGCCTGCGCTTCATGTGTGGAAGAGATGCAGCGCCCAGCCACCAGCATGTTATTCATATGTTTCGGTATCAGGCACCGGTAGGGGATCTCATACCACTGCCCGGCCCCAAAATAGTAATGTGTGGTCCCCGAACCTTCCGGATTATGGATATCTATATCATAGTTTGCTGTCGCAATGGCGTCAGGAAAGCGGGCAAGCGATTTCAGATCCGTTTCTGTCAGCGTATATTCCCCGTCAATTTTCCGGCTTTCCCGTATGCCTATCTGAATCGCGGTGGAAAGCACTCTTGCATTTTCAAACCCTTCGATATTATCTTTGAGGAAGCGATATAACTCAAAGACCTGCTCTCTCGCTTCAATCTCAGCTTTTGTAATGTCAAAAGGATCGGTAGGATCTCTCTTTACTATTCTTGTACTGTTAAAATGCAAAACGCCATCATTATAATTTTCAAAAATCAAAACATCCTCCCGGGGATTTTTGATCAGTCCTTTTTCTTTCCATTCCTGGTACAGCGGATTGATCTTCGACCGGTTTTTCTGAAATTTCTCCTTATCAACACCGCTCATCCTGAAGCAAAGCGTCATTGGCTGACACAATCCGTCCGCTTCTCTGCCCACCTGGCTGGAGCATCCTGCCAGCATCGAAAGCTCCGCATCCCCTGTCGCATCAATAAAATGATCCGCCCGAAACGACAGCGGCTTTGATTTTCCCAAGACCTGGATGGACATAAGATTTCCATCGGATACAGAAGCCTCCACAACGGTCGCGTCAAAAAGCAGGTTCACCCCATACTTTAATGCCATTCTGTTCAGGACAAGCTTTAAAACCTCTTCATCAAAATGGACAAGCTCATCCTTCGTATTCATGATCTTGTTCATTTCTGAAACAATTTCCAAAAACAGACCGCCGCTGAGAAATTTTTTTTCTTTTTCTCCCGGCATATTTGTCCAATAGCACATAAACGGCATGATCAAAGAACCCACCGCCGCGCCGCCAAGAGCGTTATACTTCTCTATCAGCAGCACCTCCACGCCCTGCTTTGCAGCGGAAATAGCCGCCGCTGTACCGGCAAATCCGCCGCCTACTACGATCAGTTCATACTTGTCTTTCATAATGCCCTCCTACCTTTCTTTTTTTGTATGATACTCTGCATCGCAGCGGATTTCTACAATATATTCGCCTTAAAATTGAACAAAAGAGCTATTTCTATTTTAATAACACACGATTTATTATTTTTGTTCAGGTGGTTATGGTCCTGACATGAAAAGGACTGCGAAAAAGCGTAAAATCTTTTCCGCAGTCTCCTGAATCATTCCATCTCTTTTGCTTTTTACACCAAAGACTTATTCAGATAAGCCTCCTGCTCAGGCGTGAGGGTATCGATCTTCTTACCGAGGAAGCTGAGCTTTCTTTCCGCCACTTCCCTGTCGATCTCCGCCGGGACATCGATCAGCTTCTCGGTCAGTTCCTTCCCATGCTCCACCAGGTATTTCGCGGACAGCGCCTGGATCGCAAAACTCATGTCCATGATCTCCGCCGGATGTCCGTCCCCGGCCGCCAGGTTCACAAGCCGTCCCTCTGCCAGGACGCAAATCCACTGTCCGGTGGGCAGCTTATAGCCTTGGATGTTCTTTCTCATCTCTTTGGTCTCAACCGCCATCTCGCGCAGTCCGGCCATATCGATCTCGCAGTCGAAGTGACCCGCATTGCAGAGGATCGCGCCCTCCTTCATCTCCACGAAATCTTCCGCATCAATGACCTTGTCGCATCCCGTCACGGTGATGAAGAAATCGCCAATCTTTGCGGCTTCCTTCATGGGCATCACCTCGAAGCCGTCCATTACCGCCTCGATGGCCTTAACAGGGTCGATCTCCGTCACGATGACCTTCGCTCCCAAGCCCTTCGCTCTCATGGAAACTCCCTTGCCGCACCATCCGTAACCAGCCACGACCACATTCTTGCCGGCCACGATCAGGTTGGTGGTGCGCATAATGCCGTCCCATACGGACTGGCCCGTGCCATATCTGTTGTCGAAGAAGTGTTTGCACTGTGCGTTGTTGACGCGGATCATGGGGAATTCCAGATCGCCCGCGCGGTTCATGGCCTCCAGCCGGATGATGCCGGTGGTGGTCTCCTCACAGCCGCCCAGGATATTCGGGATCAGATCGCGCATCTCGGTATGAACCATGTGCACCAGATCGCCTCCGTCATCGATGATGATGTTCGGACCAGCGGACAGCGCCGCGCGGATGTGGGAATTGTACTCCTCCTCTGTCGCCCCGTACCAGGCATGCACTTCAAGCCCTGCCTTTACCAGAGCCGCTGCTACGTCATCCTGTGTGGAGAGCGGATTGGAACCGGTAACATACATTTCCGCTCCGCCTGCCGCCAGCACCTTGCACAGGTACGCGGTCTTTGCCTCCAGATGCACGGAAAGAGTGATCTTCTTTCCCGCGAAGGGCTTCGTCTGGCTGAATTCCCCTTCCAGCATACGAAGCAGGTCGCAGTTTCTCTTCACCCATTCAATTTTCTGTTCGCCGGATTCGGCCAGGTTGATGTCTCTGATTTCGCTGCTCATTTCTACCTCTTTTCCTGCCGCCGTCAGGCGGCTTTTGATCCAGAGAAATTGGACGCAAGTTCAATTCTCTCTCAATTTGCAGTTCAGCCGAATTTTTATTATAGTGATGGTCGTCTGTCCTGTCATCACTGTTTTGTCCGTACTTATGGTAACAAAAAAGCGGCCAGATTGCAAGAACCGTATCCTGAGCACTGTCTGCCACGTATCCTGAGCACTGTCTGCCCGGCGAAGTTTTCTCCGTTTAACCGACCGTAAAGAGCTGCTCTATGACCAGAAAATTATCCCCGCCTGCCTTCACACGGTCAAAATGGCTTTCCGGATCGGCCGCCAGCCAGCCTTTGATCACTTCGGACTCCTGTTCCGGCTCATTTTTGATATTCACGTTGAACCGGGGTTCCTCAAAATAGGAAAAAAGGATGTTTTCATGCATGGCGATGCACTGGTACTTGTCTCCCTTTAAAAGTCCTTCCTCCACGATGGCCTGGTGCCAGCGGGCATAGGAAAACACCTTATCCGGCCAGAGAAAGGCGATGCGGCCGATCCGCTTCTTGCCTTCCGTCCGTTCCTTCTGCCAGTCTGATATGTCTCCCGGCACGCTGTGATGGAAGATGTGGTACATATAGGCCCAAGGCGTCTTCCCGTTTTCCTCCGGCCATTCTTCCAGGAAGGGAGTGAGGGCGGAAAGAAAATCCGTTGGACGGATGTTTTCCTCCAGCGCTTCATAATAAAGGAAACGCATGTTTTTATAACGATAGAGGGAAGCGGTCAGGATCTTTCCCTCTTCCACCGCGGCCTGCGCGGCTTCTGCGGCCGCATTTACCGCTGTCTCCAGTTCTTCCGGCTTCCAGCCTGTTTTCAGACAGGCTCTGTATTGTTTTCTTTCGATCATTTTCTTCTCCTTAATCCCTGATCAACATCAGCGTGATTTCTGTGTCTGTCCGCGAAATAATCTACAAAGTGATTATAGTCTATCTGATGAAGAAAAACAAATTCTGGTATGAAACCAATCATATCAGAATCGAGTCAATCAAATCAAGCGTGTTGACTCGATTGATTCGATTTGATATGATATATTTATTCAGCCAAATAAAGGAGAAGGTATAATGCTTTTTCGGGAAAGTGAAACCATAGAGTTAAAAGAAATCGTCGTAGATGATATCAAAAAGGAGATCATAGCTTTTGCTAACTGTGATGGAGGAAAATTATATATAGGCGTTCGAGATGATGGCGAAGTAGTTGGGCTTAATGATCCGGACAATGTATCTCTGCAAATCAGCAATATGGTAAGAGATGCCATCAAACCTGATGTGACAATGTTTCTGCATTATGAAACAATAGAGGAAGGTGGAAAAGAAATTGTTGTTGTAGATGTTCAGCGTGGAACCGACCGTCCTTACTATCTGGCCCAAAAAGGGATGCGACCGGAAGGTGTATACGTCAGGCAAGGATTTTCTTCTGTTCCCGCCACAGATACGGCCATACGCCGTATGATCAAGGAAACAGATGGAGACCGCTTTGAGACTATGCGCAGCTTAAACCAGGAACTCACATTTGAAGCAGCAAAAAAAGAATTTGAGCTTAGGAAAGTAGAATTCGGTCAACAGCAAATGCATACTTTGAAGTTAATCGACCAAGATAACCTTTACAGTAATTTGGGATTGCTTTTATCCGACCAATGTATGCATACGATCAAGATTGCTGTTTTTCAGGGGACAGATCAGACGATTTTCAAAGACCGCCGGGAATTTGCCGGATCGTTGCTCCGGCAACTAAATGAAGTGTATGATTTTATTGACTTCCGCAATCAAACCCGTGCAACCATAGAAAAACTGTTAAGAATCGATGTCAGAGACTACCCGGAAATCGCCGTCAGAGAAGCTTTATTAAATCTGTTGGTCCACCGGGACTATTCTTTTAGCGCAAGTGCACTTATCAGTATTTATGCTGACCGGATTGAATTTGTGTCTATTGGCGGATTGATGCCCGGGATTGAATTGGAAGATATTATGATAGGCATTTCTGTATGCCGAAATCAGAACCTTGCAAATGTATTTTACCGGCTCAAGCTGATCGAGGCTTATGGTACCGGAATGAGAAAAATTTTAAAAGCATATGAAAACATGGAGGAAAAGCCGAAGATCGAAGTTACAAAAAATGCCTTTAAGCTCATATTGCCGAACGTCAATGCGAAGCACACGCCAGAGACGGAATCCGGACTTCAGGCAAAAGTCGGTAATAACTCCGCTCCAAGACCGCAGAACCAATTAAGCAATGAAGAAAAAGAAATATTAGAATACGTCCGGGAACATGGAGTTATTACAAAAAAAGAAGCAGTCAGATTACTGAAAGTGAGTGCCTCCACTGCTGCCAGAGTCATCCGGAAAATGGTAGAAAACAACCTGCTAAAGCAGAATGGAAAAGCAAGAAACACCAATTACACTCTGAGATTATAAAGCGAGCCTCTCCCACTCCTCCCTCAGCATCCGATACTCCACCCGGTCATGCATCCGGCCGTCCATCCAGACCTTCTGCTTCATATCCCCCTCTTTGATCAGGCCGCACTTGACCATCACCCGTTCCGAGCCCTTATTTTCCGGGTCGCAGCCGGTGGTCAGGCGGAAAACGTTGTTCTCTTCAAAGGCGAAGCGGAGAAGCTCCCGGAACGCCTCCGTCATGTATCCCTGGCCCCAAAATTTTCTGCGGCTGAAATAGCCGGCGTGGACCAGCCTTCCCACCGGGGTTTCCTGCGTCACCGTATAGCCGGTCTCGCCGATCAGCTCACCCGTCTCTTTGTCTTCCATCCGCAGAAAATACTCTTTCCTGTCCCGTTTTCCGATGGCCTCAATGGAGGACGCCAGATCCGCTCTGGATTCCTCCGGATCATGCGTCAGGATGTCCGGCAGATAGTACATAACCTCCGGGTCGGAGATCAGCCCGTGATGGCTCACAAGATCCTCCCATCTGTGATCCCGCAGGATCATCCGTTCTGTCTCCAGCCAGATTCCTCCGGCTTCCAGGATTTCCCGGCGGATGGCGTCTTTCTTCTTTTGCTGATCCATGTTGCTCTCCTTTTTTTCACGATATTTTTGCGGCATGCGCTTTCTGTTTTCCGGTGAGACGGCATGCGCTTTCTATTCTCTGGTGAAGCTGCATAAGCTTTCTATAACGGTTTTCTGGCAAAAACGGTATCCATGCAGTGTTTATGGGGAATACCGCTGCTGCTGCAGTCAAAGATCTTCTCCCGGCAGTCCTCGATCACCCAGTCTTTATAATAAGTAAAGAGTTCCCCGGAAATCCAGTTTTTCCAGTTGTTTCCGTCCGCTTCCGCATCCGGCGGGGTGGGAAGGAATGGCTTTTCCACGAAAACATTGACGGCATGCAGGCCGCCCGGCGCGGTATGGGACAGATAATCCTCCATCAGCTCTTTACGCAGAGGAGGCAGAATGTGATGGAACACGCCGGAGCTGTAGATGATGTCATATTCCTCATTCAGGCGGAAAGTGCGCAGATCCGCCTGGAAGAATCGGATCTCAACCTGATGGATGTCAGCCAGCCGCTTCGCCTTCTCAATGCCGGAGTCCGTGGCATCAAATGCCGTTACCTGGTAACCGCATTTTGCCAGGAAAACAGCGTCTTTTCCTTCTCCGCAGCCGATCTCCAAAAGACGCAGGGGCCTTGTCGGATAGATCCGCTTCAGAAGCTCCAGACACATATCATTGGGCCGGGTACCCCAATAGTAGCCTTCCGTCCGATACCGTTCCTCGTAGGGCGTGATCTGCCTTTTCCCCGGGATATAACCCATCAGGGTATCGATATCCGTTTCCAGCAGCCCGGCGAGGCGGGGGAGCAGGGTGATATCCGGCAGCGACTGGGCGTTTTCCCATTTGGAAACCGCCTGCGCCGAAAGATTCAGCTTTCCCGCAAGCTCCTCCTGGGTATATCCCTTTAATCTTCGGAAGCGCGCGATATTTTCTGCCAGTATGGTTTTCATGCTTACCTCCAGGATTTTCTTTCATCGCCTTTATTGTAGCAGATAAATCCCGGAGATAAAACAACGGATCAAGAGAACCGACAAAGGGTTTTCAACCTGTGGTTGGGTTCAAGATCTGATATGCCCTCCTGCGCAAGATATAATGTACATCTGTAAGCCCTCTCTCCAGGATCTCCTTTCCCAGTTGGCTTCCACATTGATACAGGGCCTCTCCTAAAGAAAGTTCCATATAGGCACTTTGATAATACCTGCCTGTGCAGCGATCCTCCTGCCCGCTTTGAAGCGCTTCATTCTGTCTTTCATTTCCCAGGAATCCCAAAAGCCCCTCCCTTTCTGCCAATCCTTCCAGAGCTGTCAGATATTTTGGGGACGGCTTTTTTCGGATGTAGAGCAGCAATGTCCTCAGCCTGTCATAATGAGGGATTTTATGTAAATCCCAGCGTCTTGAAACATATTCCGTATCAGAACGCATGGTACTTCCGCCGGAAGTAAACTTTTCTAGCAAAGTCCGTACACTTTCGGTTATGCCCTCTTCTTCCAGAAGAGCAAACACCGTAAGCAGCTGATTGATCCTCCAGTAATCGCTGTTCTTCCCCACAATGCCTCCCAGATTATTTCCGGGCTTTATCATATTTTTATCATTATAGTCGTCAATGTTCTCCTTTTCCGCCAGATCCTTCAGAACGGTTTTTAACCGGGGGACCGCTTCCCTTTCTCCAAACCATGCGAGAGCCAGCCCAAGGGGAAGGTTGTCCGGATGCTTCAAATATTCCTCCATTACAGCGGATACTGCTTCTTTCGCAGGAAGGCACAGGACTTGACGCATGCTGTCCGCGTCTTCCGCTTTCAATCCTTCCAGCAGGTCTTTCCTGTCGTAATGGCTTTCCCGCTTTTTAAAGTGTTCCGCGTCCAAAATGTGCATATGCCGTAATATTCCCTGCAAGGTATCCATGCGGATATCCCGGATATCACAATGCTCTGACACCGCCATCGCGGCGGCAATTCCGATAGCATAGCCCCTGTTCTGCAGATCTCCGGCCATACGCAGGAAAGCGGCGGCATCCTGCGTACCGCTGATACTTTTGGAAGCAGCCAGAAGTCCGCTGATCCCTTTGGGAATACATGCCCGGTATGGAACCTCCACAGCATAGGCATCTCCATGAAAAGGCATCATCCCCATGTAGCTTAACAGGGAGCTCATCTCTCCATGTGGATCATTGTCCGTATAGGCCATTGCAATGGCATCGGGAAACCTTGTCTTCAGAAATATATCTGACATGCTGATAACATATTCCCCTTCAAAGGTCCTTCCTTCCCTGGGGGTGAGAAGGGGAGAAAAATCAATCCCGCCCCCGAAATGGTGTGCCATCCTGACCGCCCGCAGCACCTCTTCATATTTACTTTGAAAAACAGCATCCAGATTATATCCGCCTCCATGGTAATGCATCAGGCCGCAGTCCTGGACATTCCCGCTGTCCTTCGCTCCCAGGGAGCATGGCACGCCGGCGTATTCCATTAAGTCCCCGTCTCCTGTTGCATCCACGATCACGTCGCCGCAAAGCCTTCCCCATTTTCCTTCATGCACGACAACAATCCCCCGAACGGCATCCGCCTCTTTTATCACGTCACAGACGGTCATATTATTATATCTCTCAATTCCCTCCTGCTCCATGGCATGTCCATACCACAGCATTCTCCCCGCTATGGAATTTTTCAACCCATAAGCTTCCATTTCCTTCGTGAACTGATTGGCAAACCCATCCTTATGGCAAAAATAATATCCCGTAATTGCCCCATAAGTCTGTGTGCCGCCAAAACCGCAATGATATTCCGCGATCAGTGTATGAGCCCCGTTTCTGGCTGCCCCCATCGCCGCGGCCACACCGGCGGTCCCGCCTCCAGCTATTATGACCTCAGCTTCTGCCATCTCCGCAAGCTGACCGCTGTTTTTCATCGTGAGCTTCTGCAGCGGCAGCTTCACTTCACAATCATCCCAATCCTCTTTTTCAAAATCCGTAAGGTTAAGGACAAGCTCTCCATTCCTGAAAAATTTTTCTGAAAAAACATCTGTGAAAGATGTTTCCGTAACACCATCCGACAGCCATGCCTCAATTTTCTCCAGCCCGGAAACAAGCTCTTCCCCTGCATGAATGGAATACAGGTTCTTTACCGTTTTGCATGCTTCCATCCTGCAAGCCTCCCCTGCGTATGGTTCATAACAGAATAATTCTGCTGTCAGATCCGCTCTGGGGAATACCCTTTGCAGAAGCTTAACCGCTATGAGCATGGCCCTCTGACCTTTCAGGAACATACCCCCAGTCTTTTCCGTTTTCCCCACGGGGAAGACCACCTCCAGAAAGGAAGCGTTCCCTTGGGGATATGTCCGGTATAATATGCCTTCCGCTTCCTTTTTCTCCTGCATCGTTAATGCCGGCCAGGCTGTTTCCAGAGCTTCCACAAGCTCTGTCAGGCTTCCACCCTGCTGCGGTATCTCCTCACCCGCTTTAGTCTGATATCTTAATGCGGCAGACGCCATGCTTCTGTGCTCCCACAGCTTTCCATCCGCCATTTCCCTTAAAACTGATTTCTGTCCGGCATCCATGATACATTTTCCACGGATCAGAAAATATCCCCATTTACTGCCAAGCAGCACGCCGCAGGCGGTTTCTTGTGTTTCCGTCCGTTCCAGAAATAATGCGCATGGCTCTAAAAAGAAGAAAACCTGCACATTATTTTCCTCTACCCAATCCAACAGCTTCCTCTTAATATCCCCGATCTCTGCCGGATGTCCTCCTTCATCCCGGCATAGGTCCAGCATTTCCCTCACAACAGGATGGCTGCTGTCTTTATTCCCGTCATATTCATGGAAAGTTGCCGTAATGTCGCTTCCCAGAAAACCTCTCCGCTCTATCAGCGCAACGCTGCAGCCCCTCCGGCTCATTTCCACGGCCGCCAGGCACCCTGCAAGGCTCCCTTCATAGATAATGTAGTCAAATGTCTTTTCCATCGCTTTTCAACCCCTCTGCCTTCTTTTTCGCCGGTACTCCGTTGGCGTGATCCCCTCATATTTTTTGAACAGCCGTAAAAAAGAGACCTTATTGTTACAGCCTACCTTTTCTCCGATTTCATCCAAAGTCATATCCGTTGTTTCCAAAAGTTCCTTCGCCTTTTCCAGACGGGTCTGATGAATATAGGAAAGCAGGTTCACCCCCGTTTTTTCTTTAAAGAAGGTGGACAGATAAGAAATATTCATGTGGAAATACTCGGCGATTTCACTGTTATTCAGATTTGCATCGGAAAAATGTTCCTGAATATATTCTTTTACCTGCTCTGCGATATTGTCCTTTTTCCCCTTATTTTTTACTACATCCCTGCAGATTTCCGCGATTCTTTCTGTCAGAAGCCGCCTTATTTCAGATATACTGTCGATTTCCTTCACGCTTTCCAGGAAATTTCTTATATCCGGCAGTTCGATCCTGTCCCTCAATTCACTCTCCGCCCTCAAAACGCTGGCTGTCAGATTCCATATCAGACATCTGTTCAATTCTTCCGAACCGCTGATGCTCGCAACGCTTTTATCGCAGATTTCCTCAAAAAGCTGCAGAGCTTCTTTTTCTTTTCCTTCATAAATACACTGAATGAATACTTTTTCATCCTCCAGGGAATACAGGTAGCTGATCTGCGCCTTTTGAACCATCTCCAGATAATCCATCACCAGCTCACCGCCCATATTCATCTGATATTCCATCACTCTCAGCGCTTCCGCATAAGCCTTGTGCAGTGTGACAACATGCCTGTGTACATCACTTATGGAAACCGTTAGAAGCTCCTTCAGACCTTCTCTTGAAGCTTCGCAGGTATTGCGGGAAAACTCCTTCATCTGCTCATAACACGCCTCTTTTTCCAGCGTTCCGAAATCTACGATACAGACAATTTTTTCATCCAGATTCAGGCTCTCGCAGGAAAAAGCCTTCTGATTCAGTTCCCATACGATCGATGTGATACTCTGCCTGAGCATGCGGATCTCTTCCTCACTGACTTTCTGTTCTCCGATGTCGTAAAATCTTTCAAAACCGTTCAGCCGAAACAAAATTACCACATAATTTCCAAGATTGACCTCCACTCCGTTTTTTTCCAAAATCCTGTCCGCTTCTTCTGCCCGGATCCTCCCTCTTAAAACAGAAGTCAGGAGCAATTCCCTTTTCATGCTGTCAACGGAATCCAACTGATTCTGCATGCAATGGTATTCCTTTACGATTTCCTCAATTGCCTTCGCAATTTCCTTATCCCTGGAAAAGATATGATTCCCGCCTTCTGCCGGCTTATTTTTCAAAATACTTTTGATGCTTCCCCAGGTTTTCTGCTTCCAGACAGAAAAGAGCAGTGATATAGACACGCCAACAAAGATGCACAGGGCCAGCGCGGCCCAGAAAACACCCAGATTTTTCAATGCCGTACTCCAGAATTCCCGGTAAGGGATCACGGAGATCAGTTTTAAATCCACATTTTCCAGTTCCACGCAGGATACCATCATGTCTTCCCCTCTGACAGACAGTTTTTCGTATCCGTTCCCGGGAACCGCTTCTTTTGTAAGCTGCGCCGTATCCATGTCATCCATATTCCGGCTCGCCAATACAGCGTTCTCCCCGTTTACCAGAAGGATCCCGCTGCTTTTCATATTATCCAGTTTACTGAGGATTTCCTGGATGTGATCCATATTAAGAGTAAAGATCACATTCTTTTTGACGGTCTTTCCGTATCTGGGCAGGGATGTAAGATAGATAATAAGCCCTTCTTCCGGATTTCCCAGGATCTTTCTGTCATTGTGCTGCTTCAGCAGCGTTTCCCAGTCTTTTTCGGAATATCCCATGCTTTCCCCAAGCCGCATATAGCTTCCCGCCATATCCGTATAGGCTTTTCCGACTAACAGCACAAATTCATTATTGGGATAAAACAGCTGCCATGAAGTGATAATATCGTTCCCGCTGCCAATACATTCATTCAATGCCTCACTTGCCTTGATCAGCTGATACCGTTTATCCGCATCCAATGACGGGGTCAGGGATTCACAGGTTCTGATATTATCATTATTCTGTATATTATACTCTACCGCGACGATTTTCTCGAAAATCCCATCCAGCTCAGAGGCTATGATCTGCAGGGCGACAGCGTTGGAATCACTGGTCTCTTCCCATATCGTTAAATAGGTATACAGAAAAAATACCGAACATATCACAATAGGAATAATCAATACGATCAAATATGAGATGATCCAGTCCCTTACATCCGATAGAATTTTCCCAACACTTTTCTTCCCTTGCATTTTCTCTCCCGCTCATCCTTTAACCGCACCGATCATAGCGCCTTTCACAAAATATTTCTGCACAAAAGGATAAATACACAGAATCGGAACCGTTGCCACCATAATTGTCGCATACTTGATGCTTTCCGCGATGGCAAGCATATCCCCTCCCTCTCCTGCGGTCATGGAATCTATACTGTTATTGATCAAAATTTCCCGCAGGATCAACTGCAGAGGATATTTTTCCCGATCCCTCAGATAGATAGCCGCATTAAACCAGGAATTCCAATAGCTTACCGCATAATAAAGCAATACCACAGCAAGGGAGGCTTTGGCAACCGGAACCATGATCCGGAACAAAATCTTAAACTCGCTCGCTCCATCTATCCTTGCCGATTCCTCCAGCGATTCCGGCACAGCTTCCAGGCCGGTACGAAGTATGACCATATTATAGGTTACCACCAGCACCGGCAGGATCAACACCAGCCTGTTATTTCCCAGTTTCAGCCAGTTGTTGTTTAAGATGTAGGACGGTATCATACCTCCGCTGAAATACATGGGAATTACCATCATGATCATAAAAAATTTCTTTCCCGGGAAAGGCTTTCTGGACATCACATAAGCCGCCAGAAGCGTAAAAAGCGTGCTGCTCAGGGTCCCCGCAGCCACAAGAAAGACCGTATTTCCGTAGCCGGATAGGATATTGGGGTTTTTAAACACCATCCGGTACGCGCCCGTATTAAAATTCAAAGGCACGAGCAGGGCTCCCGTATGTGCGGCCAGATAATTGGAATCACTCAAAGAGGCCATCAGCACATACCAGAGAGGATATGCCATGATCACAATAATAAGCAACATGAACAGCGTATTTACAATATCGAATATTCGATCCCCCAAACTGCGCTTCCTCTTCATTTCCGCATTCCCTCCTACCATAATGAGCTGCCCTTCAGCTTTTTGGATATCTGATTTGTGATGATCACAAGGGCAATGTTGATCACGGACTGCACCAGACCGATCGCTGTGGTATAGCTGAACTGCGGATAACTTCCTGACAGTCCCATACGATAGATATAGCTGGAAAAAACATCCGCAGATTCATAGGTTGTGGTATTATACAGCAAAATTACTTTTTCATATCCCACGCTCATCACATTTCCCACTCTCATGATCAGCATAACGGAAATGGTCGGCATAATGCTCGGCAGCGTGATGTATCGCATCTTTGCGAATCTGCCTGCGCCATCCAGATCCGCCGCTTCATACTGCTCCTGATCAATTCCCGCAAGCGCGGACAGATAGATGATGGAATCCCATCCCATGGTCTGCCAGATCTGGCTGATCACATGGATCGGCTTATAATATTCCGGCACCATCAGCAGATTCTGATTTTCCACAATTCCCAGATGAGAAAGGATCAAGGTGATCAGCCCGTCCGCACTTACAAATTCCTTGATCATTCCACAGATCACGATCAGGGAAATAAAATGAGGCAGATAGGTTACAGTCTGCACAACTCTTTTAAATTTTGCGTTGCGGATTTCATTCAGCAGAAGCGCAAGAATAATGGTCGCCGGCATGCCGAACAGGATGCTGCTGCAGCTGATGGTCAATGTGTTTTTCAGCAGTCTTCCAAAATAGGGGTCCTGAAAAAACCGGATAAAATGCTTCAGTCCTACCCAATCGCTGTGAAAAAAACCGGTTGCGGGTTTATAATCCATAAAGGCTATGATGCTTCCATACATCGCGCCATAATGAAAGATCAGAAAATAGATCAATACCGGAAGAAACATCCAGTAAAGCTGCCGGTTTCTTTTGATTTCTCTTTTTAATTTCGCTACTTTCCCCATAAACAGCTCCCATCTGTTTTTCTCGTAAGCTTTGAGGGTGCGCATGGCACCCCCAAAAGCATCGCCTGCTATCTTGCCATATACCTGTCGTAGCCGGCCTGTTTGATCTCGATCACCCTTTCGATCCCCATTGTTTTCAGGGTATCCACAAAGCTGTCATATTCGCTCATATCACGAGTTCCCATGACAAACTTGGTAAGCTCCTCCTCCACATAGGTATTGATCGAAGAAGTAAGCGTAGCCAGCTCTTCTGATTCTTCCGTCGTCGCCGATATGGTAGGCATGAGAACGTTCAGCGCGTTATCCGCATATTCGTTCCAGGTTGTCATAGCATCTCTCTGTTCCTGAAGCTGATAATATCCTTCATAATATCTGATATCAATGACCCCCACCGAAGGCTGAGAAGCCCTTGTATATCTTCCAAGCGCCTGCGCCACAGAAAGTCCATCCGGATTATTCAGGATCAGATCCGTATACTGCGGTTCTCCGTCCACCATCTCATAGCTTAAACCTTCTATGCCAAAATTCTTCAGCATATGTCCTTCGTCACTGTACCAGTAGTCCAGATAAGCCATCGCGGCTTCAATATCCTCGCAGGCTGTGGTAATTGCAGCCATATTCTGCGTTCTCACATCCCAGCTTCTGTTGATGAATTCCGGTTCATCTCCCGCATTTACAACCGGATATTGTACGCCGATCAGTTTAAAATCCGGATTGGTCCCCTCATTCGCCTGCGCATTATTGGTATATGTACCAATGCCGCTTCCGATAAACCCAAACAGCGCACCGGATCTGTCATTTAACAGATTACTTCCCACTGCCGTACCATCATTTCCGAAAATTTCCGGATCGATCAGTCCTGCCGCATACCACCTCGCCATGGTATCGATGTAGTCCCTGTAACCGTCCTCCAGAATCCCATAATGCACAGCGCCGTCCCTCACATAGAATCCGGAATAAGTGCCAAATGCTCCGGCGAACCAGGCATTTGCCCCTATGATCTGATCCATTGTGCCGGTCAAAGGAGCGTCCTCACCCAGTTCATCTTTAAAGGCTGTCAGCATTCCTTCCCAGTCTGCCACGGTTTCAGGAGCATCCAGCCCCACGGCGTTCAGCATATCCTCCCGCACGATATAGCCGCTGCTCACATTCACGGATTCGTCGCCGATGCATGCAAACGCATAGATTTGGCCCTCGTCTGTCGTTACCTGCTTTGCGATATCCGGATTTTCATCCAGGATCTTCTTATAATTGGGCGCATAGCCCTGCTCCAGGTAGGGCGCCAGATCGATGATGATCCCATCCTCAATTGCCTGCGTGGGGCTTCCAGGATAAGAGCTCCAGGAATACTCCATGATGTCTTCCAGCTCCATGCTGGCAATTCTCAGATTGAAGGTTTCATTTTCTGTCCCTGTCGCCGGATGAACATAGTTCACGTTCACATTCACCGCGTCATTCGCTACCTGCATGATTTCCATATCATTTAAGGAGGTAAGAGTAGAAGATGCCCCGAGCAGGCCTCCGTAATAGGAAAGATCTACGGGCTCCCCTTCTACCACTTTGTATGAAACTTCCGCGGGTTCCTCCCCTTCTTCCTTTGTTTCCTCCGCCGAAGGCTCCTGCACCGTGCTTTCCGGAGTTTCAGAAGATGCCGTTTCCGTTTCCCCGCTGTCTGCTGAATTGCCGCAGCCCGTCAGGCCTCCCATCACCATACATCCTGCCAGAATGATCGCTGCCATACGCTTTCTCAATACCCTTTTCCTCATTACATTCCTCCTGTTTTTCATTGATCTGTGGCCACGTTTTTCTTTGCAGGTCCAGGATAATGCATCTTGCACATTTTTTAAAGTAACATTTTCTTGGAAAGGTATCATTTTCTTCAAAATCACACGGATGATCACATAAAAATAGTATATATTTACCAACTCCAGAAGGCAATCTCAGGCCGCTTTCAATTCTATTGTTTGCTTTACAACAAACTGTCTGTTACGGCAAAAAGGGCGTGCCGCACGATGTGTGACACGCCTGTCCTTTTCCTTATGCCGGTATCTATCAGCTTAAAACTCTCTTTCCGTCTCTTCTCCGCCCGGCTCCGCAGTGAACACATGAAACTCTTTTGTCTTAAAGTCCGCGTCCAGCTTCGCCGTATATCCATCCTTCTCCCTTACGATCACAAGCTTCCCGTCCTCGCATTCCTCCATCCGGAAGCTTCCGCCGAAGGCAGGGAAAGAATTTCTGAATTCCATCAGATGGAGCAGCTTCTTTACCACAGGCCGCTCCACCTCTCCCGCGATTTCCTCTTTCGTATAATAATGGCGGTTGATATTGCGTCCTACTTTGGTTTCCTCCAGGAGCTTCAGATCGTTCTTTCCGGCAAGAAGCCCAACATAGTACACCTGCGGGATGCCGGGCGCGAAGAACTGCACAGCCCTGGCGAGAAGATAAGCCGCATCGTCATCCCCAAGGGCGGAATAATAGGTGCAGTTCACCTGATAGATGTCCAGGTTGTTGTAGGCTGAGGTATTATAAATCTTCTTCACATTGGCGCCGAACTTAAAGATATCCTCCTTCGTCCGGTCGATCTCCTCATCCGGAAGCAGGTCCTTCACATCCACCACCCCGATGCCGTCATGGGTGTCCAGCGTGGTAAACTGTTTTCTGGGGCAGATTTCCAGCCAGTGCTTCAGATAACGGGTCTGTCCGTAGTACAGAGCGTTGATCAGGAGCATGGGCAGGGCAAAATCATAGACATAATATCCTTTTTCCTCAATCTTCTTCTGCATGGTGTAGTGTTCATGGATCTCCGGCAGGATCGTCACATCCCAGGGCCTCACGATTTCTGAGCACTCATCCAGCAGCTCCCATACGTCCGGCTCAATGAAGAAGCAGCTGGTCCCCGCCTTCTTTGTGGCATAGGCGAAGGCGTCCAGGCGGATCATGGCCGCGCCGTGGCCGCACATGCCGGTGAGGTTGTCACGGATGAACTTCTTCGCCGTCTCCGACTTGCAGTTGATGTCGATCTGCTCCTCATCAAAGGTACACCAGACCTTCTCCGTAGTTCCGTCTGCAAAATGGGCTTCCACATAAGGCGCTCTTGGCTTTCTTTTATAGATTGCGTCCACCTGCTCTTTGGTGGGTTCACCTCCCTCCCAGAAATCTTTGTAGCGGATAAACAGATCTTTCCACTCCGACGCGTCTTTCTTTTCCAGAAAATCCTGATAGTATCTGCTGTGGGCGGAAATGTGGTTGATCATATAATCAAACATCAGATAGTATTTCTCCGCCAGGCGCTCCACATCCGCCCAGTCACCAAAGGCCGGATCCACCTTCGTGTAGTCCATAGGCGCAAAGCCCCGGTCCCCGGAGGAAGGGAAAAAGGGAAGGATATGGACGCCGCCCACCGCGTCCTTAAAATACGTGGAAAGGATCTCTTCCAGATCCTTCAGGTTATGCCCCATAGAATCGGCATAAGTGATCAGCATGATCTTATTTTCCAGTTTTTTCATCGCTTTTTTGCTCCTTTTCTTCTTTTTCTCTAAGATTGCTATCTTGTTGTACCGCCATCCACAAATTTTACAGGAAGGATAATGCTCTGTCCGACAGGCTTTTTTCAATCAATAACCGCTCAGCTGCACCTGCTGCGGAATGCGCACCCCCAGCTCCCTGATCTTTTTCAAGATCAGGATGACATGCACATCGGAGCTGGCAAAGATCCCGTCGTATTCACATACACCGTCTTTGACGCTCTCTTCCAGAAAGGCATGGAGTTTCCAGAAAAGTCTGGCCCCGCTTCAGCGTTTCGTTTTCCAGATTGGAACCATTTCTGATATAGACCACATTCCGGCAGCCGGTTTCTATGAAACGGCGGGCCGCCAGCCTTCCACCCTGCGCGTTGTCTCCAGACACGCAGCAGATGCCCTGTCTGGAAAAATGCCGGTCGATAGACACTATCAGAAGACTGGCTTCCAGATACTCGTCCAGATTGCTGTAGGTGAGCGCGATCAGACCGTCCACCTTATTCTGCCTTACGGCCAGCTTTTTGTGCGGTAAGCCCGGCAAGCGGCCGTCATGCTTGCATGAACGGCCATTTACCGTTCATTCCGTATGGTAATACTCCGCTCAAACTCCGTATAATCCGTAAAATACATGGTGAAGCAGTTGGGATCGTTTCCTTCGCTTCCGAACATGCCGGCCAGGTAGGAATGGGTTCCAAAGCCCGGTCCGATCAGCAGGGAATCTTCCTCATTGCTCAGCCGCGTCATTCCGTCCTTCACCAGGATCTGCGCCCCCCTCAGGTTCTGCATGCAGAAATGTTCTCCATCCGCATGATCCGCTCCAAGTATGGCAGCTTCAATCCGAAAAGGTGCTTTTTTTACCCCATGCAGATGGAAATCCACCCGAATGCCATCCTCCACGTCATGAACCTCCACCTCAATGGAAAGATCCGGCCCCAGCTTCTTCTTTCTTTTACTGTGATCCATCTTCCACCAGTCGCTGGTTTCCTGCGGCTTTCCAAACGGCAGATAGTACCATCCCCTCATCACCTGGTTCAGCCGGAAGCCATCCTTAGTTTCCTCCATCGTTTCCGCCTGGAAAGCCCTGTGCTCACAGATACAGCCGCCAATCTTCAGTGCCACATCGATGGACGGATTGCTGAAATACAGGAAATTGCTCTTTCCCTTCATCAGCGTATAGGTAACGTCCCCTTTCCGGATCCTGGCAATCCCGGACTCGCGGTACAGCTTCCGAAAATCCTTCTGCTGATAGACCAGACAGCTCTCAAAATCGATCAGATCCGGATGATTCATGTACTCCATCAGGAAATCCGGCGCTTCCAGGTGATTTTCCTGTGTCAGTTCAAAAATCCGGTTTGCAAAGGCAACGAACTCCGGAATTTCCCTTTTCTTTCCCAGAAACAGGTATTCCCAGTAATACCCGGACGGGTATGAACGCTTCCCGTTGTCCTGTCTGGTGGAATTGGCAGTGAAAATCGTCCCGTCCGGCTCCATATAGGTGAGCATCATATACAGATTTCTCACCGCATAGTCAAAATATTCTTCCTTCCCAGTGTATGTACCGAGATCGATCATGGCGTTGTTATTGACGCAGTTGTATATTCCCGCCGACCGCTCTGCATATTCCCCGTCCTCATTGCAGTCAATGCCCTCTGCCAGATAAACCTCTGCTGCCTGCGCATATTCTGGCTTCTGAAAAAAGCCGGCACACACCATCAGCGTCGAAGCTATCACCCAGCGATGGTTTGGCGTATGGAAGCCGCCGCACAAAAGTCCGTCCGCCGCCTTCCGGGTAAGCCCGTACATCTTCTCATAAATCCGGTCCAGGCTCTCATCCCTCTGTCTGCCCCTAAGATAGTACAGACAGGGCAGCAGCTCCTTCATGCTGAAAGCCGTATCCGGCGCAGAATGGAAATTGCATTTGATCAGATCAAACAGACCGTCCTCATGCTGGTTTCTCTCCGCAAAAGAAAGTCCCGCAAGAATCCGCTCCGCCAGAAGCCCGCTCCGAAAATATGCGCTCTTTTCATTGCAATATGCCGCAGTCATGGATTTCACCCTATAAAGCGTATGCCTGGCATCAAACAGGCCGTCTGCATCCGGAAATCCCCCGCAGTATTCGCTCTGCCCGTCCATATTCTGAATGCGCAGAGATTTTTTCACTCTATGGTCATTGTCCTTTATCATTTTTTCATAATGCGTTCTCATGGTCCTGTTCCTTTCTGTTTTTCAGTATTTTCTCTGACCTTTTCCCTTTGCAGGCTCGTCGGTCTTCCAAAACAGATGGGCATACCGATAAGCATGGCATCTGCAGCATACACCTCTAAGGTCAAAGCTGTCAAATCGTCTTTCCAATAACAGCGGCAACGCTCCGCATCTTTTCTTTTGCAGGGCATACAGCTTCTGCATCCTGTAAAATTTAGACCAAAGGCGTACAGAGCTTCATTGATCCCACATATATTGTAGTTTCCATGTAAAAGGGTGTCAACTCCGGCGCTGTCGCCCATTGTATCATCCGGTCCGGCACAGTCGGGATTTTGTACAGTTTCAGGTACTTTCACCCTTTAGAACGTGCGCCCGCTGGGTACACATAAAAACGTGCAGGTTCTCACTATCGTGATTTCCTGCACGTTTTCCATTTCTGAAACAATCATCATTTAAGATTCATTTTCTCAAAAGCTGCTGCAGTTCCTTCATCTACTGCAAGCGTAAAGGAGAAGGAAAAGCTTTCTGTCAGAAGCTCATACGCTTTTTCAGGGTCAGGACCGCAGGATAAACTACCCAAGCCGCGTTGTCTTGCATCCAGATATAAGTATTTTTCGGGTGTATGAATCAGCTCGTTTTTGTGTCGCGCCACTGTCAGATTTTCCAGGGTAAAATCATGACAAGAAAATGCAAAATCACCTATAGCCACGATACCGATATCGTCACCATATATACGTACAAACCGAGTATTCTCATGACTACCGGTCTCTTGAGGAACATCATATAAAAAATTCAAATCTCCAATGTTCACATCATAAAGCCCAACTGGCGCAGCATGCTTTCTATCCGGATAAGAATCACCGCTGCCGCGGCCAAACCAGCACGCGCGTTTCATTTCTTTTGGAAGTCTCATACGCATACCAATACGCGGCAGAATTTTGGGCGTATTGCCATAAGGCTTTCCCTCCATGGATATCTGTAAAGATCCATCTGCGTACAACGTATAGACCAAAGTCATCTCAAAGCCCCAATAAAAACTCTGAGGAAGAAATTTGCCTTTCACTGTTAATGTACAGGTATTATAAGCGTCCGTAATCATCTGATCATAAATCCCAAATCTAAGATCATATACCAATGCCTCTTTCCACTCGCCCATGTGACGCGGAAAAAGTCCATCGATACCATCATTATCAGTGGGAGCTCTCCAGAAATTAGGGCGAAGCGGTTCGGTAATCAGCTCTTTTCCTTTTATACAGTAACGAGTCAGCAGACCTTGTTCAAATTCTACAATCGCATTTTCAGAACGCATACAGACATTATAGTTTTCGTCCGCTTCTGCTGTATGAACAAAAGCGGCAGGAGTTTCTTTTACTTTTTTTGAACGCCCCAGTAAAAACTGTTTATACGCCAACTGTTTTCCTTCTTTACTAAAAATAAAATCAGCACGAAAATCTCCCAGATATCCTTCTGTAGAAAAATTAATTTCAAAAAAAACATCTTCTCTGGGGCCAATTCCGGTCAATGTACAATTTCCGGTACGAATTACATCATTGCTCGCATAAATGGTCCACTCCATTTCCACATCGTCCAAGGGAAGAAAATCATAGGTATTATATACTCGGACACCATTTCCTTCCCTGGAAATCCGGATCGGAGCGGAAACTTCACGCAGTTCGCCCCAAACTGGTTTAGCTGTTCCATCGCTGGTATGATAACCATCCAGGGAGAAATTCGACCAATGATATGTATCTCCAAAATCACCACCATACAAATAGCGTTCTTTTCCATTAGCATCAAGATCTGAGAATCCATGGCTTCTATACTCCCAAACATAACCCCCACAGATATAGTCATGGGTATAAACAAAATTCCAGATATCCTCAAGACCACCTGGACTGTTGCCCATAGCATGTGCATACTCCAACATCAATACGGGCAGTCCTTCAGGAATAAAGTCCTCCAAAGTGGACATAGGCATATAACCTGTAAAGCGAAAATCTTCTGTAAGACTGCGGCTATAAGAGGAATATCGCAACGGTTTAACAACAGTCTGACTCCGGAGCCACTGAGCACATTTGTCAATATTTTGGCCAATACCACATTCGTTTCCTATGGACCAGATATTGATACAGGTTTCATTTTTATCCTGATGATACATTCTGGAAACTCGATCCAGGTAAGCATCATACCAGTCGTCCATCTTTGAAATCCAGCCCTCGTCCCCATGGGTGTGGGCCCCATGAGTCTCCAGATCAGCTTCATCCATGACGTAAATGCCAAGTTCAGAGGCAATCTCATAGAATACAGGCTGATTTGTGTAATGAGAACAGCGGATTGCATTCAGATTACAGGCTTTGATATCTTCCAATTCAGCGCGAATCTGCTGGGGGGTAATTGCTTGACCGGTCCATGGATTGTTTTCATGCCGATTAACACCCTTTATGCGGATGGGTTTACCGTTTAATAACAGATATCGACCCTCCACGCTGGAAAAACGAATGCCAACTTTCTTAGTATGAATTTCACTGACTATCTCTTCTCTGGAAAGGGTCAATACCAACTCATACAAATAGGGGGTTTCCGCTGTCCAAAGCTGGGGATTTTCTACTTTTAATGAGAATATTGTCTCTGAGGTTGCAGATTTTGTCTGACGGCAAAGTTCCTCCCCGGTCGCACTATAAAGAGCAGCTTCCAAACATGCTTTCTCATCTTGCACATGGCAATTACAGGTCAGCTCAAATCCATTCTCCACTGGCAAAACAGTGTAATCCCAAAGGGAATCTTTTCCCAATAAGAGAATGGTCACATCACGAAAAATACCGCTGGCGAGCAGCATGTCCTGATTTTCCAGATAAGAGCCATCACTGTAAGTATGTACCTGCACTGCCAACAGGTTGTTCCCAGTGTACAGGTATTGTGTGATATCAAATTCTGCGGACAGACGACTTCCTTTGGAAAAACCCACATAATTTCCATTGATATAGACAAAATACGCATTATTCACACCATTAAAACGCAAGATTGCCCGATGTGGGACTTTTCCCAAATAAAAATGTCGGCGATACAGACCTATGGGATTTATGGTGTGGATATAAGGAGGATCTAACGGGAACGGATATACCACATTCGGATATAGACAAGTTCCATAACCATGATATTGCCACATGGAAGGAACGGGAAGGATATCCCATTTACTATCATCATATTCGGGCAGATCAAAAGAAGCGTATTCCTCTGAGATTTTCCCATCGTCCAGATAATGAAAATTCCAGTCTCCATTCAATGAAATGATCATCGCAGAGTCTGTCTGATTCACATGGGTTACGCCACGCTTTTTGGCAGGCAAAAGCAGAGAACGGGACGGCAGGCGATTTTCAGATAGTAACTTCTGATTTTCCAGATAATGTCGAAGATTCATAAAAGACCTCCCTATGTTTAAAAATATTTTTGATATCCTTCTCGTACCAACAGGAATTTGCCTGGATTATAAGATTATCATAACCACAAAACAAGAAACAATTTTTGAGCATTCAACAAGAAAAATGTATGCTACATTTTCCTGGTGAAAACGCATCTGACAACCATCACCAGATACACTATCCACACTCCCTTTGCCGAAATTCGGACGGAGTTAGTCCAGTTTCCTGTTTGAATTTTCTACGAAAGCTGGAAGTATTGATATAACCAACAGCGGCTCCAATTTCATCAATAGAAAGATCGGTCTGCTTCAGAAGTTCTTTAGCTTTTTCCAAGCGCAGTGTCCAGACATAATCCGCGAAATTCTGGTTCAGCTTCTTTTTGACCAGATTACTTGCATAGGTAAAACTGATATGGAGCTTTTCAGCCAATTCATAAATGGAAAAATTAGGCTGACAGTAGGATTCTTCAATAAGCTGTCTTATCCTGGCTGAAGTGATATGGACATTGGCTTTTTGCTGGCAGATATCCAGAAGCCTATAAATATTGGACTCTATAGCTTCTGCTTTTTCCGTATAAGAACAGCTCCGGCAAAAAAATAAGGTTTCATGGTAAAGATCCTCATAAGCTTCTGGGGCAATTTTAGTCTGGATCATATAACCAATGATAGACGTAGTTAGATCCACCAAAATACTTCTTACATAAAAATCCGGTAGAGGATTTTCTTTCTGCACAGCGTCATCAATAATATAGCGAATTTCCTTCAGCACATTTTTAGTTTCATCAAAATTCAT
The DNA here is from genome assembly GCA_019118445.1 of Candidatus Eisenbergiella merdipullorum. GTDB lineage: Bacteria > Bacillota > Clostridia > Lachnospirales > Lachnospiraceae > Eisenbergiella > Eisenbergiella merdipullorum. The sequence continues at coordinate 62,287 of DWYY01000003.1, forward strand.
GCTCTGCAGCATTTTGTTCAATTGCTCCAATTGCTCATGTGGATATGTGAAGGAGGTTTTTGCCGGAGGTAGATCCAGATAATCAACAACCGGGATTTCCGGCCATAAGCTGCTTGCATGTATTGCTCTTTCACACAGAGCAGGAATGTCCAGTGGGGATTTACTCCCATCACTCATGGCGGAAAAGCATCCTTGTTTTCGATAGAAATCATGTAACAGTTCCCAAAGGACTTTCTTCTTATTTGGTTCCGAACCGATAAAATTGATCAAGAACAGAGCGCTGTCAGCATTCCTTTTAAGGATAATGCAGGAATCTTTGTCCGACAATGCCTCTTGAAAGGCGCTTTGGAGCAGAAGATAAGGAATCTCCCCCTGAGGAGTTTTCATCTGTATAGCAAATATTTCTTTGGGAAACTCTAAATCAAAGAGTCGGTCAATGTTCGGCAAAGCACCTTGTATATCGAAGTAATTGGGCTCAATAGCGGAGTCCAAAAGTGATTTTTTTACAAAAAGCTGATATTTTTTAAGTTTTTTCTCTAACAGATGATTCTGCTCTACGACATTGGTAAAAACATCATTTAACTGCTCCAAATACTCCTGACGGTAGGTTGAGTTATGTATGATTTTTTTAGTCAGCCTGCGCAGAGGAAGATAGGTAATCTTCATAGCAAGAAGAACCAAAAGAAAGCCTGCACAGCTCAAAAGAATAAGCAACAGGTAAGAACTGGCATAAGCATAGTCCAACTGACGCTTCAAAGAGGCATTGGATATAAGGGAGACGACTGAAAATCCCCCGGGAATTCCAGTATTTATACATATGGAAGAATCAGAATCAATATTGAAGATTCCTGTTTCCAGTGAGAAAGATTCCAGATAAGGGGCTAACTGTTCCGCGTTGACTCCCGTGACAATCTGCCGGTTACTGTCGATCAGGACCATAGCAGGATTTATGTCAGAAATATTTTTTTTCAGAGATCTCATAATTTCGTTTTTATCAATAAAGAAAAAGATCATATAGTCCAGCGTAGAACTTTGTGCAGGGAAATAAATCAGGTAATTTTCATTTGATAAAAAAATTAATTGTCCGCTAGACATGCCCAAATAAGGCTGCGGATCAAAGTCAAGAAAATCTTGGTAATTACCGGCGTTCGTAATGCGAAAAATATTGTCTCTGTAGGAAATTATATTCTTTGTGCTACAGATCGTTTCCGTATTATTTTTAACTGTAAAACAGATATCGCTGATCATTTTATTGGCACTAATATATTTCTGTAACTCCTGATGTGTTTCATACGTTTGCCACCCACTTGCATTATAACGGTAACGGATCAGCTTGACGTTTGACTGCAGGGAGGAATTGATATGCTCCAGAAATATCAGATCGTCGGTCAGTTCAACAGTCAGATTTTCCAATTGTGACATAGACTGTTCACTGAGCTGATTCAGATAACGCCTGGACAGATTATATCTGATGATAAAGAAAAAACCCAGAATCAATACAGAGAATATGATAAAATAGGACATGAAATATTTCAAATAGGTTGGAATTGATTTTTGTTTTTTAAAATTAATCATCCTAATGCCTCCCAATCCATACTTCGGTGTCTCTCTTACTATAAAACTATTATAAAAGAATCCTGAGCATTGAACAAGCAACAGCAATCACACAATATTTTCGCTTTCTTCGAGATGCGAAAATATTGTGTGATTGCTGGCAACAGAGGGCATCGGCATTCCATTTTAGTAAGCTGAGCACAAAAATTTCTCGGCAAGAAAAATCTTGTTTCTGGAAAAAAACACATATCCCCCATTATAATCAAGATACATCGTATGCATACGAAATTTATTGATATTTTGCTGAAAATTCAACGGGGGAAACATAAACCATATTTCCCCGGAAAAGGAGGGAAAATGAAAGTCAAAAAATTGACAGCGCTTTTTCTGACAGCTGCGATAGCGACATTAATCCTGGCTGGATGTGGTCAAAGCCAAAATCAAACCGAAGCCACAGAAAATAGTGAAGAATCGAAAAATGTGGTATCAAAAGAGGAAGAGCAAGCTCAATCAACTGATGCGGAGATTACGTTTCCTCTTGATGAACCGTATGAGGTTGATGTAGTAGTCTGCGGCGGTAACGATGTTGTTTATGAGCTGAAAGATACCTACATCTACCAATACATGGAAGAAAAAACCAATGTGAAAATGAATGTCACAACACTGGCGTTTTCAGAGTTAGCTGAAAAGATAAATCTTATGTTGAGCGCTGGAGATTACCCTGATGTGTTTTTCAAAGCAGGTCTGACTCCTGAAAGTTATATTTCGCAGGGTATCATAGTGCCTCTGGAGGATTATATGACAGAATATGCGCCCAATTACTCTGCACTTATAGAAGCTCAACCGGGTGGATGGGCGAACGTTACAAGCGGGGATGGGCATGTGTACAGCTTTTATAAGATTGATTCTCCCAATGATACCACTTTTGGCGGAATTCCTTTTATGTATATAAACACACAATGGCTTGAAAATCTGGGACTTGATATGCCGCATGATCCGGATAGTTTTTATGAGGTTATGAAAGCATTCAAAGATGAAGATGCAGATGGCGATGGAGATTCGGATAATGAGGTTCCATTGATCTTTGCAGGTGGAAACATAATACCCGTGGATGATATCCTTCCATATTTTGGGTTTAATATGGAAAGTTTCGGCTCCGGTTGGGCATTATCAAATGACAGCTCATCTGTTGAGTACTATGCTATCACAGAAAGATATAAAGAAGCGCTTGCATATATGGCCAAATTGTATGAGGAAGGGATCATGTACAAGGACAGCCTAACACTGACGCATGATCAGGTGGAATCTATGGGACAGACCGGAACTCCCATTGGCTGTTTTGTGGCATGGGATCCGCAATATACCGTTGGCGCTTATGATTCTTCTTTGCCTTACGAAGAGAATCTGGTGACGCAGTATAAAGCCATGCCGCCATGGGATGGAGCAAAGGCTACGTCAGCATCGACTTTGTCTAATGGTGGCATGTATATTACCGATAAATGCGAAAGGCCAGACGTAATGGTTGCCTGGACGGATCTTCTTTATTCAGAGGAAACAACGATGCTATCCAACTTTGGTGTTGAAGGAGAAACCTATAATATCATAGATGGTAATAAAGTTGAGTTGATAAATGAAGATGGCTTAGTACAGTCTGATGTAAATCCCCACTTACTGACGCTGGGGGGCGGTACCACAGCGCCATATAAAAATTATGTCGATGGCTATGAAAGATATTATGATACGGAAAGCAATCCATACATCCGTTATGTAAATGAGGTTAACGCGGAATGGCAGGAGGCGGGTAAAAAGTATGACCCATGGCCGGCTTATAAGTTAACCGTGGAGGAAACAGAGGAAAATTCAGATATTCTGGCGGATACCGAACCCTATCGCGAACAATATCGTGCCGAAGTGATTACCGGTGTAAAAGATCTGGATGCAACATGGGATGAATATGTTGCGACCATGGAAGAGATGCGCATTCAAACAGCAATTGACAATGTAAACGCAGCATATCAAAGATATTTAAGTTTAGATTAATACAGTTTTGGCATTCAAAAATTTTGGTGCGGTTAGAATCTTTGACCGCACCAATTCATTATAATAAATGGGTGACAATTATGCAAAACAAGAAAAAGGCCACAAATACACATAGTTTCTGGCAGCGATTGAAGCGAGATTTTAAAATCAACTGGATTTTATGGGCGATGTTTCTTCCTGTCATTATTTATTATGCTGTTTTTAGTTATGCCCCCATGTATGGCATTGTACTGGCATTTAAAAAATATGAGATAAAAAAGGGGATCCTGGGGAGCCCATGGATAGGGCTGAAGTATTTTGAACGGTTCTTTTCGGGATATAATTGCTGGAACCTGATCAAGAACACATTGGGGATTTCTCTGTATAGCTTTCTTGTAGGCTTCCCTTTAGCAATTATTTTTGCACTTTTACTGCATTATCTGACCATTGGGAAATTGAAAAAAGTGGTACAGATGGTTTCCTACGCGCCATATTTTATTTCAACCGTTGTTATCTGCAATATGTTGGTTCTCTTTATGACGCCGGATACCGGCATATTTAATATTTTGTTGACAAAACTCGGCCAGGAATCGGTTTCGTTTCTGAGCGTACCCCAATATTTTAAATCAATTTATGTATGGTCTGGTGTATGGCAGTCAATGGGTTGGAATGCCATTATATATTTATCTGCTTTAAAAGGCGTAGATCCGGGGTTACATGAGTCGGCAATCATTGATGGGGCAAGTAAACTGAAACGAATCATTTATATTGATCTTCCTTCCATCAATTCAACAATTATTATGCTCATGATCATGACGCTGGGAAGCATTATGAATGTCGGTTTTGAGAAAGTATACTTACTTCAGAATGATCTGAACTTTTCCGCCTCTGATGTGATTTCAACCTATACCTATCGTGTCGGACTACAGCAAGCTGACTTTGGATATTCTACCGCGATCGGCCTTTTTAATACGATGATCAATTTAGTGTTTCTGATAGGATCGAATGCGCTGTCCAGAAAGGCAACAGGTGAAAGTTTATGGTAAAGAAAAATAAAATAATCAGTAATTCTCCATCAGATGGAATATTTGATGTTATAAATATCTTGATCAATACGATTCTTCTGGTTATCTTTATATGGCCGCTTTGGTTTGTGGTAGTCGCTTCCTTTAGCGATCCTTATGAAGTAAACAGCGGCAATGTTATTTTGTGGGTGAAGGGATTTACTTTAAATGGATATCGGGAATTGTTGAAATATGAACCCATCTGGATTGGATACCGCAATACTATACTTTACACGGTTCTGGGCACCATCATAAATATGATCATGACAGTTCTTTGTGCCTATCCCCTTTCCCGGAAAGATTGGATGGTCAGGAATTTCTGGTTAAAGTTTTGCCTGATAACCATGTATTTTGGCGGCGGCCTGATTCCCACCTATCTGGTTGTCAAAGGGCTTGGCCTTCTCAACACCATCTGGGCTATGATGATCCCGAGTGCGTTGTCATTCTACAATGCATTGATTGTAAGAAACTATTTTATGAACAGTATTCCGACAGATTTATTTGAATCAGCGAAACTGGATGGCGCTTCCCATGGACAGTATCTGTTAAAGGTAGCGTTACCCTTATCCAAACCAGTGCTTGCGGTGGTGACTCTGTACTATGCTGTAGGTCATTGGAATGATTACTATACAGCATTAATTTATATCAGTGACAGAAGTCTAATTCCCCTGCAGTCTGCGATGAAAGATCTTATGTCCTCAGCGCAAACGCTGGCAGCCCAAATAACGTCTTTATCTTCAACAGGAATGATGAGTGTAAAAGCTAAAATGGAACTGGCCATGTCCTTAAAATATACTACAATTATTGCCAGCATTATTCCAATGCTGATTATATATCCTTTGGTACAAAAGCATTTTGTAAAAGGAGTCATGCTTGGTGCAATAAAGGGTTAATGTATAAGCTGCAATATTATGAGGGGACATCGCAGTTGCGGCGTCCCCTGTCAGTCTCTCAAGGATGTTCCTATTTAAGATACATATTCAGCTCACCACATTCCTGGGTTTTCCCGCAAGAAAGCTCTCAATATTCTTACAGGTCTCCGTCACCACCCGGGTCCTGGCTTCCAGGCTGGCCCATGCCATATGCGGCGTGATGAGAAGCTGTGAGCTGTCCTGGAACTCCAAGAGCGGACTGTCCGGAACCATGGGCTCTTTCTCCAGCACATCCAGCCCGGCGGCCGCGATCAGCTTCTCTCTCAGCGCCGTGCACAGATCCGCCTCCTTCACCACAGGTCCTCTCGCCACATTGATCAGGATCGCGGAACACTTCATCTTCTGAAAGGCATCCAGATCGATCAGCCCTCTTGTCCGGTCGCTCAACGGACAGTGCAGGGAAAGCACGTCGGACTGTGCGAGCAGCGTATCGAAATCCACCTGATCATAGTCCGTGCAGGTGCTTTTGCCCGACGCAGAAAAGAAGATAACCCGGCAACCGAACGCCTGCGCGATGGCCGCCACCTTTTTTCCTATATTTCCCATTCCCACGATGCCCCAGGTTTTCCCGTCCAGTTCCCGGAAGGTCATTCCGAAATGAGAGAAGCTGGACTGGGAGGCGTAAACGCCGTTTTTAACATAATCGTCATAATAGCGGAGCTTTTCCAGCAGATACAGCGCCATAGCAAACGTATGCTGCGCCACCACCGCTGTGGAGTAATTTCTCACGTTCACCACGGTGATGCCCCGGCTGCGGCAGTAATCCAGATCGATGTTGTCGAATCCTGTCGCAAATTCGCATATCAGCTTCACCCGGGAAGCGCTCTCCAGCGTGGAAGCATTCATTGGGGTTTTGTTCACCACAATGATGTCCGCGTCTTTCACCCGTTCCGCTGCCTCCGCCGCCACGGTATTCGAATACAGGACCACTTCTCCATACTTCTCAAAAGGCGCTACAGATACGTCCTCACCCACACTGCTCCTGTCCAGTACCACAATTTTCATCTCTGTCTCCACTTCCGCGCACTGACCCATTGTGCGGTCATACCGGCTGCGCCGTCAGGAATTCGCTGATGCATTTGACCAGATCTTCTTCCAGCTCCATCGCATGAAGCTGGCTGAGGATGACCAGAGGTTTTTTCCCGCTGCGCACAAGGGCGTCAATCGCTGATTTTTTATTAAATTCTATTTCCGCCTGATCCAGGAACCGGGATACGGCTTCCGCCACATCGTTCTGCGCCAGCTCAAGCGCACATCCTAAGGTCACAACCTTCTCCGTTTCCACATCCGTCGCAGGAAGCTCTATGATCAGGCAATGCTTCTGTGCATCATACGACTGTGCCGCGGGCAGTTCCTTTCCATCCGCGAGGAAACGGACGGGCGTGTCCGTGCAGCCATACAGCTCTATTCTATATGATCTTTCTTCCGGAATCAATTCCTTTGCAGATGTAATGTTATTTCCCTGCGCCGGATGGATCACGAGCCTCTGCTCCCCTTCCCACAACAGGTCAAATTCCGTCTCCACACAGATTCCCTTTTCATAATCGCAGGATACGTTGTCATCCTCATACAGGACAAAACGACCGTCCGCCCCCGCGAACATCTTTAGGATCAGCCTGGCCGGATTCGTGCATACGCCTGCTGCATCCGTCTCCTCCTGCATGGGCACGATCGCGCCCGCCTTCGCCAGCACGGGAATGGTTTCGATGCCGCGGTACATATCCAGCATACGGCCGCCTTCATAAATGATGCCGGTAAAGAAATCAATATAGGTTCCTTCCGGAAGCCATACCTTTTCTGCGGAACGGTTCAACCCCTTGATGCGCGGGGAAGTCACAGGCATGACGATCAGCTCGGAACCGAAACAGTATTCATTGGGAACCCGGTAAGCCTCCTCACATAGCGGATGATCATAGTACATGGGGAGAATCAGCGGGACATCCTCCGCATACGCCCTGTGGTTCATGGTATACAGATAGGGGACCAGCCTGTGGCGCAGCCGCAGGAAATCATCCATTACAGCCCTTACTTCCGCCTTAAAACGCCAGGGCTCCTTTCCATTAAACTCATTTTTCGTGCTGTGCAGACGGTTGATCGGAGAAAAGACGCCGAACTGATACCATCTCCCTTCCAGCTCGTCATCCTTATAGCCGCTCATATGGCCACCGATGTCATGGCTCCACCAGCCGTAGCCGATATTGGAAGCCGTGCTGGTAAAATAGGGCTGGAACTGCAGGGATTCCCATGTGATCACCGTATCTCCGGAAAAACCGACAGGGTAACGGTGAGAACCGGGGCCCGCATACCGGGAAAATGTCATAGGCCGCTTTCCATCCCTTCCGTTGTCCAGAAAATGAAAATGGTTCAGCATCCAGAGCGGGTCAAGGCCTTCCATTTTCGTGATGCCGCCCTGCTGCCAGTCGATCCACCAGAAATCCACGCCCCTTTCTTCATTGGGATGATGGGCATATTTAAAATAGGCGGAAAGGAAGGCGGGGTCTGTGATCTCAAAAGCGACCGGCTCCTCTTTGGAAATATCCTTTCCCAGCTCCTTCGCCATGGCAGCATACATCTCCTCATAAGCGCGCACGCCGTCCGCAGGATGCACATTCAGCGTGATCTTCATCCCCCGCTCATGCAGCTTATCCATAAACCGCTTAGGGTCTGGGAAAAAGTCTGGATTCCAGGTGTATCCTGTCCAGCCTGTCCCGTATTTTGGATCGATATGCACCAGATGCCAGTCCATATCCACTACCGCCACCGTAAAGGAGATTCCCTCCTCGTCAAACCGCCGCATCAGCTCCAGATAACTTTCTTCCGTATATTCATAGTAACGGCTCCACCAGTTTCCCAGAGCGAACCGGGGCAGCATTGGAGTTTTGCCGCAGAGATAATAGAAGTCCTTCAGGCATTCCAGATAATCCGCTCCATACCCCCAGAAATAAAGATCCTGCACGCCCTTTTTCCGGGGTTCCACCCATCCGTCCGCATTCAGCGTCAGAGAAGCGGAATCGTCCATGACGGAAAAACCCTGTCTGGAAATGAGGCCGTGCCCCAGCTCGCAGGCTCCGTCCACCCCGTCCAGCGTTCTGGCTGTGCCACGCAGATCATGCAGCTCATCCCCGTAATGCCAGGTCGTGCCGCCGCCTGTGCCATACACCTGGATCATCAGGCCTCTAGGATTGAATTCTTTCCGGTTATAGGTGAGACGGAGCCGGTTTGTGACGAGGATCAGCTCCTCTTCCGTCTCTTTCACCTCATATTCCACCGCAGGGAAATCCCGGTTCAGGACCGTCTGCGTAGCACGGTCCTCAAATATGCCGTCCCCGCTGTACTCCAACCGGAGAAGTCCCTCTGTCAGGACGGTGATCCGATATCTGTCCCCTGTTACCGTGTTTTCCGCTTTTGCCCCCGGCCTTGCCGGAAGACGATAAATTGCCTCCATACCTTACCTCCATGTCACTGTTTGACCTTCTGTGTCCGTGCTGCAGGTCCTCCTTCTGACAGCCACCTTCTCTTCCAAAAAATGCCTCGGACAGCATCCCACACATCAGGATCAGCCGTCCGGGGCATCAAACTATCTGCTTTTACACATACCGCCCGCAAAGATCACAGCCTCTTCAGAAGCTCTTCTCTCCTCTCCTCATATCCGGGCTTTCCAAGAAGGGCGAACATATTCTTCTTGTAGCTCTCCACGCCGGGCTGGTTGAACGGATTCACGCCGAGCAGATATCCGCTCACGCCGCAGGCGAACTCAAAGAAATAGAACAGCTCACCGAGGTAATACTCATTTTCCTCTGGAACGGTTACCATCAGGTTGGGAACCTGTCCGTCCGTATGGGCAAGGATCGTTCCGTTCATGGCGCTCTTGTTCACGAAGTCCACGCTCTTTCCTGCCAGATAGTTTAATCCGTCCAGATCCACGGGCTCCTCATTTATGATGATCTCCTCTCTGGACTTCTCAATATTGATCACAGTCTCAAACATGATGCGAGCGCCGTCTTGAATGAACTGGCCCATGGAATGAAGATCCGTGGTCAGGTCCACGCTCGCCGGAAAGATGCCCTTGTGGTCCTTGCCTTCGCTCTCGCCGTAGAGCTGCTTCCACCACTCAGATACATAATGCACGCTAGGCTCATAGTTTGCCAGGATCTCCACGGATTTTCCTTTTCTTAACAGAATATTGCGGATGGCAGCATACAGCAGCGCATCGTTCTTCTCATATTCCGTTTCCAGGGCCAGCTTACGTCCTTCGGCTGCACCCTCCATCAGCTTGTCAATGTCTGCGCCGCTCACCGCGATGGGAAGCAGGCCCACAGCCGTCAGGACAGAGAAACGTCCTCCGACATCATCCGGCACCACGAAGCTCTCATATCCTTCCTCTGTCGCAAGCCCCTTCAGCGAGCCCTTCGCGCGGTCCGTGGTCGCGTAGATCCTCTTTGCGGCTTCTTCCTTACCGTACTTCTTTTCCATCAGTTCCTTGAACACACGGAACGCGATCGCAGGCTCCGTAGTGGTTCCGGACTTGGAGATCATATTGATGGAGAAATCCCTGTCCCCGATCACTTCGATCAGATGCTTGATATAAGTGGAGCTGATGGAATTTCCAACGAAATAAATTTCCGGAGTCTTTCTGATCTCTTTGCTCACACAGTTATAGAAGCTGTGTCTTAAAAATTCAATCGCCGCTCTCGCTCCCAGATAGGAGCCGCCGATGCCGATCACGAGAAGCACGTCGGAATCGCTCTGGATCTTGGCCGCAGCCTTCTTGATCCTCGCGAACTCTTCTTTATCATAATCCACAGGCAGATCGATCCAGCCCAGGAAATCATTTCCGGCTCCTGTTTTGGAGACCAGGACATCTCTGGCGTCACAGACCGCTTTTTTCATAAAATCTACTTCATGTGCGCCGATAAAAGGCGCCGCTTTTGAATAGTCAAAAGTCACTTTACTCATCTGTATTCCTCCTGTTCTGCCGCATCTGAGGGCAAACGAATCGAAAATAAATCCGTTCTTAGTGTAGCAAAGATGACTTATCTTTGCAAGACAGTCTTTTCAATCCAATCCTCTCATAACAGTCCTTGCAAAAAACGGCCCTTTTAAGATTTTATGCGAAAAATTCTTTCAGGAGCTCCTCCAGCTCCTTCTCTTGTGTTTTGGAAAAAACCTGCTCCTCCATACACTTCTGGGCGGCGGTCTTTACGGCCGCATCCGTTTCCGCCACAGCTTCCGTCCCATCTTCCTGAACGGATGCTTCCTTAACGGATGAGTTTCCGCTCTGTCCGTCCGCCCGGACCGCCGCCGTTTTTCCCGTAAAGGCAAACGCCGCAACAGCTTCCGGTTTTTCCTGCATTCTGCCGTCCGCCATTCGCTCCGATTCCTCCAGAAGGGAAAGCCTGGGTGCCATATGGTTTTCCAGGAAATCTGTCAAGCTCACCTTCAGAAGCTCCTTTTTCCCGTCCAGATCCACCAGCCCGGATATGCTGAAATACAGGTACAGCCCCAGAAAACTCATCAGATAATAGGGAAGGATCTCACCCAGCGCCTTACCATCAATGATCGACACGCAGGCTCCCAATCCCGCCGAAAGGACGGCGAGGAGCATTAGCTGGCCGGACAGATGGGAAAGCCCGTCCACAGAAAATCTTCCAATCTGTATCTTCCCCATAAACTTGTCCACAAACACCTCTATATTGGGCACTCCGTCGTTGAGCTTATAGCAATTCCTGAATTTTACTTTGCACTGCTTCAGAAGCCTGTTCTGCGTGGTTGACATGTTCTCCGCTTCCCGGATCAGGGAATTCAGAAAAATTCCAGTGATAAATCTGCATAAAATGCTCAGCAACAGCAGTATAATGGTCATAGCCACAAGTTCTTTATTTTCCAGAAATGATAACATATATCTCCTCCTATCCGCTGCCGCCGGACAGCCCCTGTATGTGTCGCCTTTTTTTGCTGTACCTGTATTATAGAAGCCTCCTGGCACTCCCACAATACCGCCCGGCCGGAATCCGGTCGTAAAATTTCGTCTCTTTTTACCGGATATCTCCACAGATTTCTGTTTCCTGTGAAAAAGCTGGCAACAAGGGGCGATATTTGATATAATGCGTATGGTCGGAAGTCCTCCCATCCCTTCATGGCGGGACACCGGCGGTGTCAAAGCACAACAGCCACAGATAGATCGGAGGTATTGATATGAAATACAAAACAAAAGGCACCTGTTCCAGCTACATTGATATCGAGATGGACGGAGATGTAATAAAATCGGTTTCCTTTACCGGAGGATGCAACGGCAATCTGCAGGGCATCTCCAGACTGGTAGAGGGAATGAAGGCGGAAGACGCCATTGCCCGCCTGAAAGGAATCCGCTGCGGCTTCAAGCCCACATCCTGTCCGGACCAGCTCGCCGTCGCTCTGGAATCTATTCTTGCACAGGGGCAGGGCGCGGCTCCGGCGCCTTCCGCTTCCTGACGGACGCGGCGCCAGGATTCTACATTTTATGTTGAAATTACCGGGGGAAAACATCCATGTCAAAAAAGATAGTCCTTACCGGCGGCGGTACCGCCGGCCATATAGCGCCGAACATTGCCCTTCTTCCGGGGCTTAAAAAGCTTGGCTATGAAATTTTCTATATCGGCTCCTATGAAGGAATGGAGAAAAAACTGATCGGAGATTATGATATCCCCTATTATGGAATTTCGACGGGAAAATTCCGCCGCTATTTTGATCTGAAAAATTTTACCGACCCGTTCCGGGTGCTGAAGGGTTATGCGCAGTCCCGACGTATCCTGAAAGAAATCCGTCCCGACGTCGTATTTTCCAAGGGCGGCTTCGTGGCCGTTCCCGTTGTGCGGGCGGCTGCATCCCTGAAGATTCCCTGCGTCATTCACGAATCCGATATGACGCCGGGCCTTGCGAACAAACTGTGTATTCCCGTTGCCAAAAAGGTATGCTGCAATTTTCCGGAAACCATGCAGCAGCTTCCCGCCGATAAGGCTGTGCTGACTGGTTCTCCCATTCGGGAGGAACTTCTGAAGGGGAGCCGTATCGCGGGGCTTACGCTCTGCCATTTTACGGCGAACAAGCCCGTCCTGATGGTGATCGGCGGTTCTCTCGGCGCTTCTTCCGTCAATCAGACGGTACGGGAGGCTCTTCCGGAGCTTCTCAAGGATTTTCAGGTGGTACATCTGTGCGGGAAGGATAAAATAGACAATCTTCTTCTGAATACGCCCGGATATGTTCAGTTTGAATATCTGAAGGACGAACTGAAGGATGTGTTTGCCATGGCGGATGTGGTCGTCTCCCGTGCCGGAGCCAACGCGATCTGTGAGCTTCTGGCCCTAAAAAAGCCGAATCTGCTGATCCCGCTCTCCGCAGGCAGCCGCGGTGACCAGATCCTGAATGCCCGATCCTTTGAATCCCAGGGTTTCAGCATGGTCATTGATGAAGATTACCTGAGTCCCAAGCTTCTGGTGGAAAAGGTGCAGGAGCTTTATTTCAACCGGCAGAGCTACATTCAGGCCATGAATTCCAGCCATCAGATGAATGCCGCCAAAACCATCGTTGATCTCCTGGACGGAATCGCTTCAGGGCGGTCATAAAACCGCTCCTGAAGCGGAATCTTATCCGCGGATCGTATCTCTGATCTGCGCCAGCTCCTCCGGAGAAGGATTTCCGGGCGTCCATTCTACGATCTTACTCCCGTCGTCATACCTGGGGATCAGATGCAGGTGGAAATGACGCACTGTCTGTCCTGCTGACTCCCCGTTGTTCTGCACCAGGTTAAGCCCGCTGCAGCCAAGCTTTTCCCTCATCCGGAGCGCCATTTTCTTTGCCAGTTTCATCACTTCCGCACATTTTTCATCGGGCAGCTCATACAGGTCCGCATAATGATCCTTGGGCAGGATCAGCGCATGTCCCCTTGTCGCCGGACCCAGATCCAGAATGACGCGGTAACCGTCATCCTCATACAATGTGTTGGACGGGACCTCCCCATTTGCGATCTTACAGAAAATACAGGCTTCGTCTCTCATTGCGACCTCGCTTTCCGCCGCTTAAACGGCACTGAAAATTCAGGAAAAAACACGTCGGTTAAACTTTCTCGGACTGTTCCATGGACTCTTTCCTGCTGTCCGCGCGGTTCAGAACACGCGCCGGAAACGTTCGTCCGGGAGCTTTCCCACATGGCACAGGAGAAAAGCGGTAAGAAAGCCGCTCAGAAGCCCGCCCAGATGGGCGGCGTTGTTTACCATCACGCTCTGGAAACCGGCGTACAGGGAAAGCGCGATCATAAGAACCATCCTCTGAACGGAGATTCCTGCCGCCCTCCCCTTTTTCGCAAGCACCAGATAAAACAGCCCTCCTACCAGCCCGAACACAGCGCCGCTCGCTCCGATGGATTCATAAAAGGTTCCGGTGGACAGCTCATAAACGGCGGAAAAAAGATTACCGCATATGCCTGACAGGAAAAAAAGGATCAGATAACGAATCTTCCCAACCGTTTTTCAACGATCTCTCCGCCGAAATACAGAAGTATCATATTATTTACGAGATGGCTGATATCGGCATGCAGAAACATCGCCGTAACAAGGCGGTAATACTCCCCGCCCCTGATCAGATACAGAACACTAAAAGAGCCTTCTGCGTAAAGGACATCTCCAAAAAACTGGCACGCCAGAAATACAATGACATTCACTGCTGTCAGAATCGCGCTGCACCAGGGTATTCTGCCTGAATCCCACTTCATTTTCCCATCAAACTGCTGTGTCCGCATACGTCCCCCGTCTTGTGTCCGATGCTTTTTCCTTCAGTAATTTAAAGGTTATCACTTCCCTTCTTTCTTGTCAATTCCGGCTGTTCAGACATACTGCTGATCCCGGGCCATCTAAACATGTTTCCGGTCTCACCGCTCCTGATATTTCATCTGTACGTTTCCGAAACGGATCTCATCCCCATCCTCCAGCGTGACCACCTCTTCCTGTTCCAGCCGCACACCGTTAACAAAGGTCCCGTTCGTAGAATTCAGGTCAATGAGTCCAGTCCTTCCTTCTCTCTCCACAAATCTGGCATGGATCCGGCTCACCGACGCGTCTGACAGAAGGATCTGCGATCTGCTTTTCAGTTTTCCCACCAGGACAGGCAGTCTTTCCAGGGAATACTCCAGTTCCTTTCCGTACCCGCCGTCCGGCGTCCCTGTCAGCCTCGGCCTTCTGCCTGGGAAAGACGCACTTCCGTCATAACCAGACTGCCCGTCTCGGCTCAGATATACCGTCGGCCCTTCCAGCTCCTCATGCTCCTGGGGCGTATATTCTTCCCAAAAGGACAGACTGCTCTCCGGCGCTTCTTCTTCCTGCTGCTCCTCTTTTTCCTCTCCATCCGGACGGGCAGCGCTTACCCTCCACAGAAAGACCAGAAGAAGGATACCGTCCAGCGCAAGAATTGCAAACATCAGGATTTTCTCCCCTCCCTCTGGGCTCAGATACCAGATCAACGCGCACAGAAGCAGAAAGATCACGGCAGTTGCCGCAAGTCCCGCCCTGTCCTTCCATTTTTTTGCTTTCTCCTGTTTTTTCCTTTCCGGTCCGCTCTTTTCTCTTTTTTCCTCTTCCACTTCTTCCAGTTCCGATTCTGGTACGGTTCTGTATTCATACGGTCCCTCTTCTTCATAAAAGAAGCCTGCGGCCGCCTGGATGCATGGCTCCGGCCTTCCATATCCCCTGCTTTCTGTCAGTTCTCTTTCCCCCGACAGTTCTCTCTCAAGAAAAGTACGGAAGCTTCCCACCATAAAGCTTTTTACCTTGGACATCTTATAAAATTGATAGGCGGCGCTCACCGCTTTCTCTTCCCTGTGATCCACATGCTCCAGAAAAAACTCCGCCAGCGGCAGATACCGCGTTTCCTCTTCTCTTTCCTCCAGAAAAGGATAATATAAGAAAAACAGCTGCTCCGTTTCCAGGTCCATATAAATATATTCTGGCTCCAGGATCAGGAACCGCTCCTCCAAAAGATATTCAGACATGGAGTCCAGCACTTGCGCCAGATTGTCAATGATCCCACGGACCTCCTTCATGCCAATCTTTGATGACAGATAAAGCTGCTCAAGAGACTGACGGGAGCTGATGTCGTAATACAGGCAGGCCCTGCCTTCCAGGAATCTTTCACTGCTCACGAGCAGTCCCGGTATCCGGTTTCTCAGGATCATCCGGTACTGATAATGGTTCATCCATTCCTCTGGAATATCCTCCATCACCAGATAACTGTGGCTTAATTCCCGTTTGTACAATGGTTTTTTCATTTTCTTTTCCTTTCCGCGACCGCTCAGCCGCCGTCTGCCATCCCGGACAGCTTTCTCATGCCCCGGATGAAAGCGGGCGCGTCCCTGATAAGCGCTTTCTTCTCTGCCTGAATCTGAAGTGTTCCCACATCTGCAGGTAAAATAGAAAGCCCGGGCAGAGGCCATTCCGTTTTCAGCACCACGCTCACCCCGGAAGAGGAGGCCGTAATTTCCTGTTCCATTTCCGGTAGCCGGATCAGGGCTTCTGCAAGCAGCTTTTCCAGTTCCTCTCCCGCCTTCTCCTCCCGGACATAATTTCCGCCTTCTTCCAGGCTGGCCCTGAATGCAGCGATATACGCCGCTTGATTCAGAAAACAGACCGTATACAGATAAAACGACAGAATAAGAAGAAATGCCGTCAATATCACCGCGATCGGCACGATAAAGCAGGCCTCCAGCGTCATGTACGCACCGGCACGCTTCTCTTTCCCAAATTTCTCTTTTCCTTTTCCGGTTTTCATTTCAAAGGTCCTCCTCTCCTATCCGCCGGCACCTATCCACCGACTCCCGCTCTACAATCCTGCGTTATCCACAAGATCAGCAACGCCGCCAGAAAGAAAGGTGCAAAAGGAATTCTGGTGTCCCTCGTTCCCTTCCCCGTAAGGAGCAGTCCCACTGCCGCGAGAAAGGTCATAAAACACGCCGCGAGGACTTCTGCCGTACAGATTTCCCAATGCTGCAGCAGCCCTGCCGGAATCACCATCAGCCCGTCCGCCGCGCCCAGTTTTCCCTGTGACAGACGGCTGTAGAGCAGCATCACCACGCCGGGAGCGGCCCCCGCAAGAAGCGTCTGCCAGGCTGCCTGTCCGGTCAGCGCCGCCACACAAGCATACACCGTGCCGGCACAGACTCCCAGTCTCAGAAGCCACAAGGGAATGTGCCTGTTTCTGCAATCATAGCAGGAACAGATTCCCAGATATCCACATAAGATAATGTTTTCCGCCATCTTCTCCTCCATCTTTTTATCTGGATTAGGCGTTTGTGAAACGCCACAGCCCGCATAAAATCGGGCTTCTTTCTTTGTTAAAAAAGAACAACTCCTCACAGGTTTGTGGTAAAATTGAAATGTCCAGTAACAATTCACCCTATCCACCTGAAAGG
>DWYY01000048.1 GCA_019118445.1 Candidatus Eisenbergiella merdipullorum
TTTATTCCGGAACGAATTCATATATGCTGCGATCCTCATCTGACCTGATTCCGGGTTTTAAACCATCGACAAACATCTGCATCCGTTCTGTTACCAGTTCTTCCCTCTTCATGGACAGCAGTTCGTCCTGCGTTACCCATTGATATGCAGAGGTTTCTCCCTCCTGAAGAATGATGCTGTCCTTTCTGCAGTCGGTGATGCACAAAAACTCACAGTAAACTGTATTGCGTCCGGCCGCCCATACCCTGCCAACCTCCTCCAGCCGCTCCGTATGAATTCCGGTTTCCTCGCGCAGCTCTCTGATCGCGCAGTCGAGAGGATTCTCTCCCTTCAGGGCGGAGCCTCCGGCCGTCGCTTCCCACATTCCGCCGTAATGCTTCCTCCTGTCACGCTGCATCAGAAGATACTCTCCGTCCGTGTGCCTGACGATGACATCACAGACAAGATGGTAGACTCCTTCCGGAATTTTTTCCCCGCGGATCAGCGTCATGCCCTCGATCTTTTCCAGATTTCTGTCATATGCATCCCAGAGTTCCATGTATTCGTCTCCTCTTACCATAAACTTTTTGGGAATGATACTTTTCGCCCCCGTACAGCGAACATCTTTGCCGTTCACTGTACTTACCCGGCAAATGGCCATTCATGCAGGCATGACAGCCGCTTGCCGGGCCTGTCGCTCAAAAGGCCATGCTGTCCGCACAGACGCGGAACGCATGACCTTTTGAATTTTATTTTCATGATAATACCGGAATCAGCCGGTCAGAAGCCCAATGTCGATCTGCCTGCCGGAATTTCTGACCGGTCACCCGTTTCAAAATCTTATTTGAAATACGCCACGCCGGACTCGAAGATCTTCAAATCCTGTTCCCCGTAGATGTTCACGGCTACACCGTCGCCGCGGCGCTCCACATGGGCCATCTTTCCGAGGATGCGGCCGTCGGGAGAGGTGATGCCCTCGATGGCGGCATAGGAACCGTTCACGTTCCACTCTCCGTCCATGCTCACGTTTCCTTCCAAATCGCAGTACTGTGTGGCAACCTGGCCGTTTTCAAACAGCTTTTTCAGCCACTCATCGCTTGCCACGAAGCGGCCTTCTCCGTGGGATGCGGGCGTGCAGTACACAGCTCCCGGCTTTGTTCCGGCCAGCCAGGGCGATTTGTCCGTTACCACCTTCGTGTAAACCATGCGTGAAATGTGGCGGTTGATGGTGTTGAAGGTCAGCGTGGGAGAATCCTCCGTCTGTCCCGTAATCTTTCCGAAAGGAACCAGTCCCAGCTTGATGAGGGCCTGGAAGCCGTTGCAGATTCCGAGGCACAGGCCATCCCTTTCCTCCACCAGCTTTGTAACCGCTTCTTTGATCTTCGCGTTCTGGAAGGCGGTGGCGAAGAACTTGGCGCTTCCGTCCGGCTCGTCACCTGCGGAGAAGCCGCCGGGGAACATGATAATCTGGGCCTGGCTGATGGCCTTTTCAAACTCGTCCACGGATTCCCGGATGTCTGAGGCGGTCAGATTGCGGAATACCTTCGTCACCACATCCGCTCCCGCGCGCTCAAAGGCTTTCGCGCTGTCGTATTCACAGTTGGTTCCCGGAAATACGGGAATGAAGACCGTGGGCCTTGCCACCTTATTTCTGCACACATGAATTTCCTTTGCCTGATAAACCGGGCTTTCCACCGGATCATTCCCCTGCTCCGCCGTGCTGGGGAACACCTTTTCCAGCGTGCCCTTCCAGGCGGAGAGCATTTCATCCAGAGAGATTTCCGTCCCGCCGAATACGAAGACAGGTTTTTCCGTCACCGTTCCCAGTTCCTCATGAGCTGCGCCAAGCTGCTCATGCGCTGCGCCAAGCTGTTTCAGCCGGTCAGCAGGAACCTCCGCCACGATGTCGCCTACGGCGTTCTCGAACAGATCGGAAAGCTGCACATCCTCAGCGAAGGTTACGCCGAGATGATTTCCGAAGGCCATCTTCGCAAGAGCGGCCGCCGCTCCTCTGCTGTCCAGAGCGTAGGCGGAAACAATGGCACCCTCCCGGATCAGCTCCGTGATTCGGGCATACAGCTTCTGCGCTTCCTCATAGACCGGCAGATCATAGTCATTCCGCTCCAGACAGAAACGTACCAGCTTATTGCCGGGAGCTTTCAGCTCCGGCGTGATCACATGGGAACCCTTTTCCACGTCCACCGCAAAGGAAACCAGAGTAGGCGGCACATCGATATCGTTGAAGGTTCCGGACATGGAGTCCTTGCCGCCGATGGAGGGAAGGCCGTAGCCCAGCTGTGCATCAAAGGCACCGAGCAGCGCCGCGAAGGGCTGGCTCCAGCGCTTCGCTTCCTCCGTCATCCTGCGGAAGTATTCCTGGAAGGTAAAACGGATCTTCGTATGATCTCCGCCCGCCGCCACGATTCTGGCGATGGATTCCGTCACCGCATACACCGCTCCGTGGTAAGGGCTCCAGGTGGACAGATAGGGGTCAAAGCCGCAGCTCATGAGCGTCACCGTATCCGTTTTTCCTTCCAGAACGGGAAGCTTTGCCGCCATCACCTGCGTCTCGGTAAGCTGATATTTTCCACCGTAGGGCATCAGCACGCTGCCCGCACCGATGGAGGAGTCGAACATCTCCACCAGTCCCTTCTGGGAGCAGACGTTCAGATCTGAAAGCAGAGAAAGCCATGCCTTCTTCGCGTCTCCCGCTTCCACTGCCTCTCCCGCCGCAGGAACAGCCCAGGTATCAAAATAGCTGGTACCTTTCTTTGGAACCTCCACGTATACATTCGTCTCCTGATGAGCGCCGTTGGTATTCAGGAAGGCTCTGGACAGGTTCACGATCTCCTTTCCTCTCCAGGAAAGCACCAGTCTGGGCTCTTCGGTTACCTCAGCCACGCTCACCGCTTCCAGATTTTCCTCCGCCGCATAGCCGAGGAAGGCGTCCACATCCTTCGGATCCACCACCACGGCCATTCTCTCCTGAGATTCGGAAATGGCAAGCTCCGTGCCGTCCAGACCCGCGTACTTTTTGGGCACCTTGTCCAGATCCACCCGCAGGCCGTCCGCCAGCTCACCGATGGCAACGGATACGCCGCCTGCGCCGAAGTCATTGCATTTCTTGATCAGCCGGCTCACCTCAGCACGGCGGAACAGCCTCTGGATCTTTCTTTCCGTAGGCGCATTCCCCTTCTGTACCTCTGCGCCGCAGGTCTCGATGCTCTCCTCCGTATGCACTTTGGATGAGCCGGTCGCGCCGCCGCAGCCGTCCCTTCCGGTCCGCCCTCCGAGCAGAATGATGATATCGCCCGGATCGGAGGAAGCACGCACCACATTTTTGCGGGGAGCCGCTCCCATCACCGCGCCGATTTCCATTCTCTTCGCAACATAGTTGGGATGATAGATCTCCTTCACGTAGCCTGTGGCAAGACCGATCTGGTTTCCATAAGAGGAATAGCCGTCTGCGGCGCCGCGCACCAGCTTCTTCTGGGGAAGCTTTCCTTTCAGAGTCTCTGCCACCGGAACCGTGGGATCCGCCGCACCCGTCACACGCATGGCCTGGTATACATAGCCGCGGCCGGAAAGGGGATCCCGGATCGCACCGCCCAGACAGGTGGCCGCGCCGCCGAAGGGCTCGATTTCCGTGGGATGGTTGTGCGTCTCATTCTTGAAGAACACCAGCCATTCTTCCGTCTCCGGGCCATTTCCGTAATCCATTTCCACCGGAACGATGACGGAGCAGGCATTGATCTCCTCGGATTCCTCCATATCCGCAAGCTTTCCTTCCTTCTTCAGCTTACGCATTCCCGCCAGCGCCAGATCCATCAGGCAGACGAACTTGTCCTTCCTTCCCGCGAAAAGCTCCTCTCTGGTATCCAGATAGCTCTGATAGGCCTTTTTGATGGGCTCGCTGTAATAGCCGTCCTCAAATTCCACATTCTTCAGCTCTGTGGAGAAGGTGGTATGACGGCAGTGGTCAGACCAGTATGTATCCAGCACCCGGATCTCCGTCATGGTCGGATCCCTGTGCTCCTCTCCCGCAAAATAATTCTGTATATGCTGAAAATCCCGGAAGGTCATCGCCAGTCCAAGGGAATCGTACAGCGCCTTCAGCTCCGTTTCCGGAAGGTGCGCAAAGCCGTCCAGCACCTTTACGTCCTCAGGCTCTTCGTAAACAGTTTCCAGCGTATCCGGCTTCACCATGCCCGTTTCCCTGGAATCCACCGGGTTGATGCAGTAGGCTTTGATCTGTCCGAATTCCTCATCGGTAAGGCTTCCTGTGATCAGATAGGTGGTCGCCGTGCGGATGATGGGATTTTCCTCCTCGTTCAGAAATTTCACACACTGCACTGCGGAATCCGCCCTCTGGTCGAACTGTCCAGGCAGATATTCCACGGAAAACACATGCGCATTCTCCGGAATATCGATCTCCTCCCGGTACAGCTCGTCCACCGGCGGCTCTGAAAATACCGTCCTGCACGCGCGCTCAAACACTTCGTCACTGATGTGCTCCACATCATACCGGATGAAAATCCGAACATCCTCAATCGTTTTCAGATTCAGGTAATTTTTCAGATCTCCCTTCAGCTCCTTTGCCTTCACGGCAAAAGGGGCCTTCTTCTCCACATAGATACGCCTTACGTTTCCCATCGATGCTCCTCCGTTTTTTATCTGGTATGGTATCCATTATACAGAAATCGACGGCTTTTTCAATCCTCCCCGGGAAACTGCCGCTCGTTTTCCCGCGGTTTTGGCGAAAGGACGCCTGTCTGTACGCCGTCCTTCGTCTCTTCCTTTTATCCTATCATAAAAATGCGGAAAAAGGAATCCGGCGATTTGCTCCTGCCGTCCCTATTTCCCAAAAATCAGCGCCAGGATCATTCCGGCACAGAGAAACGGTCCGAAAGGGAAACGGTCCTCTCGTTTCTTCCTGCCGGAAAGGAGAAGGAACAGCGCCCAGATCCCTCCCGCAAAAACCGCGCAGGCAAATGAAAACAAGACGGCCTTTGCTCCCAGGAAAAAACCGCAGCCCGCCATCAGCTTGATGTCCCCGCCGCCAAACGCGCCGGGCATCAGCAGGGTGAGAAGAAACAGAGGCAGGCTGACCGCAAATATCCCCATCAGACGGACAGGAAGCGCCGGCCCGGAAAAGAAAGGCAGGCTGGCCGCTCCGAGCAAAAAAACGCTTGCGGCATACCCGTCCGGAAGCCTCCCCAGACGCAGGTCTGTGAGCCCGGCCGCATACAGAAGCAGACAGAAAACGGTCAAAAACGCAGCTTCCGCCGGGCCCTGGCTACGGGCGCGAAGCAGCACCGCTTCCGTCCCCAGGAGGAACATGAGCGAGGTATAGATGCAGTTTTTTATCCGCATGTTCGACCTCCTTTCTCCCTCGCATTTTTTGACAAAGCCGCTTTTTGCGGGGAATCTAAGGGAATATTCATAAAAAAATCAGAATTTTTTATGGATTCTACACTTTTCTCTTGAGATTTTTGTGGTATGATAGGCAGGATAATACGGAACACTTAAAAAAGCATTCAGAATCAGAATATAGATTGGAGTATTGTGTTTATGAAATATTTCCGGCTGTTTTTAAAAAAACTGCTCAGGTACCTGCTCAAGCCGATTTCTTTTCTGCCGGCGCTTGTGATGATGTATGTCATTTTCAATTTTTCCACCCAGAACGGGGATGTTTCCGGGCAGCTCAGCGGCACCGTCACCACGGATCTGGTGGAACTGTGCGGGCATATTTTCGACCGCCAGTGGGATGCGCAGCAGATTTTCTATTACGCAGGCCTGCTGGAGCATTATGTCAGGAAGGCCGCGCATGTCACGGAATACTTCCTGCTTGCCGTTACCGTAGCCTTCCCTCTTTATGTCTATCGGCTCCGCGGCTGGAAGCTGGTCCTTTCCGCCGGGTTATTCTGCATGGGCTTTGCCTGCCTGGATGAATGGCACCAGTCATTCGTTCCGGGCCGCACTCCCGCCCTGAGGGATGTTTTCATCGACACTGCCGGCAGCCTGGCGGGCATATATGTTACAAGGATCGTCTGCTGGATCGGCCGGAAGACCATCTTCCGCCCGCTCTGTGCGGATCATTTGACAAAAAAGCCACCTTCCCCGGGCGAAGGAAGCCAGTCGAACGCAGGACGCCCCGCACAGGAGCTTTCCGAGGATGCGTTCCCTTTCGGCTCCCGCCTGCCCCGCGCGTAGATTCCTGATCTCAGGGCGGACCGCATTTCCTGCGGCCAGCCCTTTTTATCTGTGCCGGTATTGTCAGTTTGTGACGATAAGACATTCATAGGGCCGCAGGGTCACATTTCCCTCCAGCGTTCTTCCGTCTGGCACTACATGGCAGACAAACGGAAGCTCGACCTGCACCGCCGCCCGGTTAAAGTTCTGAAGGAACCACACCGGCTTCTCGCCGTCCCTTCTGGAAACCGCGACACCCTGTGGGAGCCTTCCCGTAAATTCTCCCCGTATCCTGCAGTCTTCTGCAAGTTTTTCATACAGGACCTTCAGGAATCCTTCCTCTGTCTCGCAGGCGAGATAGAGCGCACAGCCCTTTCCATATTTTTTCCGGGTAAGGGCGGGAGCACCCTGGTAATAATCCTCTTCGTAGGAAGAAAGCACCTCTATAGGATTTTCCGCATCCTCCACCACGTGGGAAACTTCACGAAGCTGCCCCACCTGCCAGCAGTTATCCGCAAAGGAGATGGTATTCGGCAGAACTTCCGGAATGACCGCATCCATTTCCTCCGTCCGAATACCGAGCACATCCTCCAGCGGATGCCTGTCCAAGATGCACAGATCATTTTCATCCACCACACCGGAGAAGAAGGTTGTCAGATAGGTGCCGCCCTCCTCCACGTATTTTTTTACCTTCTCCGCATAACCTTTCCGATACAGATATGCCATTGGAGCGGCCACGAGAGCATAACCTTCCATGGGATCCTCTTCATTTATGAAGTCCACTTCGATCCCAAGCTCCCAGAAAGGCTTAAAGTGAGAAATCACCGTATCCAAATAAGCCATATTTTTTCTTGGCCCCTGGATATCCTCCACCGCCCACCAGTTCTCCCAGTCAAACAGGATGGCCGCCCTGGGTTTGTTGCAGGTAGGGTAGACCGCGTCGGAAATCTGCTCCAGCCGCTCTCCGAGCGCTGCTACTTCCCGGAACACGCGTGTATTGCTTCCATTCCGGTGATCGATCACCGCCCCGTGGAACTTTTCTTCCCCGCCTCTGCTCTTTCTCCACTGGAAATACTGCACGCTGTCGGAACCGCACGCCACGGCCTGCAGG
Source organism: Candidatus Eisenbergiella merdipullorum (assembly GCA_019118445.1). GTDB lineage: Bacteria > Bacillota > Clostridia > Lachnospirales > Lachnospiraceae > Eisenbergiella > Eisenbergiella merdipullorum. The sequence continues at coordinate 7,283 of DWYY01000048.1, forward strand.
GAAGCCAGCTCATGCAGGCCAGGACGCTTCTGGGTGTTCACATCCTTCCAGTTCACGATAGAAGGTGTGCTTTCCATCATCAGGAACGGCGCTTTTTTCAGGCTTCTCATCAGTGTATGACACGCCGCCGTCCGCATGGCAGTCTCCCTGTCATCCGTTCCCGCATACCACTGGGGATAGGAATCCCAGGAGATGATATCAAGCTGTTTGGCAAATTTATAGTAATCAAACGGCCGGAAAAACTCCATCATGTTAATGGTAACGGGTTTGTCACTATATTTGCGCACTGCTTTGATCTCTGACAGGCAGAAATCCTGCATCTGATCGCTCACAAACCGCTTCCAGTCCAGATTCAGGCCGTGAATGCCAATCTCTCCATGGGGAACCGGGCTGTGGATCTGGTCCCAGGAAGTATAGGTATGGCTCCAGAAGGTCGTCCACCACGCATGGTTCAGCGCATCCAGCGTCCCATATTTCTTCTGCAGCCACTCGCGGAACGCTTCTTGGCAGAGCTCACAGTGGCACGCTCCGCCCAGCCTGTTATTGCCATATTCATTAGAGATGTGCCACAAGATCACGCCGGGATGATCTCCCAGACGGCGGGAAAGCTCCCTGTCGATCTTCTTCACCTTTCTTCTCATCAGGGGAGACGTGGGGCAGAAATTATGCCGCCGTCCGGGAAGATTCCGCAGGCCGTCCGGGCCTACCTGCCTGACCTCGTCGTACTGTTCGGCCAGCCAGTGCGGCATCGCGCCGCTGGGTGTGGCGAGTATGGTATAAATCCCGTTTTCATAAAGCCTGTCGATGATCTTGCGCAGCCAGCCGAAATGATATTCGCCCTCTGCCGGCTCCAGCTTCGCCCAGGAAAAAATCCCCAGTGAAACACAGTTCACATGGGCCTCCTTCATCAGCCTGACATCCTCTTCCAGCACCTCCGGGCAATCCAGCCACTGCTCCGGGTTGTAATCTCCGCCATGCAGAAGATGGGGATATCCTTTGATCACAGTTTTCATTCTTGTTTCCGCCTTTCCTTTCTGTTGTGTCTTTCACAAGCTCTTCTGTTTTTTGTTTTCCATATCCAGGGCTTTCTGCTCTCTTTTTTCCGGACAGATCTGTCCATCATGGCTCAGCAGTTCTTTAAGGACCTCGCTCACCAGCCTGCATTCTCTGTCCGCGCACGCCTTTACCTCATCCTTCGCTGTACTCATCGCATAACTGAACCCGGCGACACGGAGCATGCCAATATCATTCCCGCTGTCTCCTAAGCTCAATACCTCATCCAGGCTGAAGTCCTGCACTCCGGACAGATATCTGAGCGCATTCCCCTTATCCACTCCTTTGTTCGTGAAATCCAGCCATCCGCCGCCCCCGTCTGCCACATTCAGCCTGCCTCCGTATTTTTCCTGAAACCGCCGCGCTTGATCCTGCGGGATCCCGTCCGGCCAGTAGAGCGCGATCTTGATCATCGGCTCTTTCACCTGCTCCAGCGAATCAAATACCGTAACCGTATTTTTCACCACATTTCGCATGTAGTCTGTAAATCCGGGGTCGGCCGGAGCCACACAGGAAGTGTCCGCACAGGAAACCAGGATTTCCGCCCCCGGCGTCTTTTCCATATCGGCGATCAGGGCAAGAGCAAGCCCGCGCTCGATCTCATTCTGATAAAGCACTCTGCTCCCCTGTGCGACCAGCGCGCCGTTCTCGCAGATATAGCTGATCTCGTCCGCGACCGGAGCGAGCAGCCGCCGGAGATTGCCATACTGCCTTCCGCTGGCTGCAATGAAGGAAATCCCCTTCTCCTTCAACGAGCGGATCAACGGGAAATAAACGCTGTCCACCGCCTGCGCGCCGTCCTTGAGTATGGTGCCATCAAAGTCACTGGCCACCACCCGTATCCTGTCTGCCATCTTCCTGTCCTCATGCGGACTGTTCCTCCGCCTTTCTTAGGTTTTGTTCTGTATTATTCTACTATAAATTTTTTATTTAACATAGACCTTTTGAAAATTTTACATTTCCTCCCTCTTCACTAACTCATACTTTTTGCAAAAAAGGCTTGCTTTTGTCATAAAAGCTTGCTATAATACAATTCGTTGGTTCGCTTAGAACCGCTGTAGGAGCATAGTTCAAAGGTAGAACAGTGGTCTCCAAAACCATCGATGTGGGTTCGATTCCTACTGCTCCTGTTCATTTTGAAAGAGAGATAAATGCAAAAAAGCTGATAACTGCGCGGGTTATCGGCTTTTTCTTTTCTGTTTTGATCCAGAATACAGAACAGCAGATGACAATCCTCCGGCGCATCTGCTGCTCTGTTTAAATTCTATCTGTTTTTTATTTTTCCCGAATGAACTGGGCTACCTGCTTGTCCCACACACAAATGTGGTTTAAAAGCCAGTCCACCACGTTCTTCTTCACTGCCTCAACAAAGGCTTCGCTGGGGCCTTCTTCCTCTTCCAGCATCTCCTGAAGCTCTTCCACAGCCTTGACAAAGGCTGCATGCTGCTTTTTATGGGCGTCCAGGAGCGGATATCCGTTATCTTCCTGCAGCTTTTCCTCATCCGCGAAGTGGATGTTGGTGTAGTCCATCAGGAAGCCAAGCGTCTGAACCGCCGCCAGCTTCTCCGTTCCTACCTTGCAGTTTTCCGTCAGCCGGTTCACCCTGTCGATCAGC
>DWYY01000049.1 GCA_019118445.1 Candidatus Eisenbergiella merdipullorum
CACATCTCTTACAGAATCCGGAAATTTTCATAAAGAAAACCCAAAACTTTCTCCCGCCCCTTCTTCTCTCTCCCGCCGTATGATACAATCCCAGCGGAATGCCTTTTTCCGGCATTAGAAAAGCTTTTATCCTGGAGGACTGCATGTTATGAACACCTTTACCCTGAAAATGATTGCTTTGATTCTGATGGTTCTGGACCACATCGGATACTATTTTGACGGAGCGCCGGTATGGCTGAACTGGCTCGGAAGATTGAGCTATCCCCTGTTTCTGTTCTGCATGGTTCAGGGCTGCCGCCATACCCTAAGCAGGAAGCGTTATCTGCTGCGGCTGTACCTGATGAGCCTGTTCATGACCGGATTCAGCTGGTTTCTCGACAGCCGTTTTCCCACCCCGGAGGGCTACGGCAACCATAACATTTTCCTTCCCCTGCTTCTGACCGGCGTTCTGATCAGCATCATTGAATGTTTTCAAAAAGACCGCCGGAAGGGATTCTTCCTCCTCGGCGGCCTTTTCGGGGTTCAGCTTCTCTATTATATTTTACCCTTTTCCAGACAGTTAAGCGGCGATCTGGCGACGGGCATCGTCCCCAACCTGGACGTGAACGAGTACGGCTTCTCCTTCATCGCGCTGGGCGTGCTGATGTACTTCCTGTGGGAGAAAAGGGAGCTTTTTACCGTTGTCTACCTGATCTTCTGCATCTGGCAGTTTTCCGCGGAAGGCGCCTCCGGCGCTCAGTGGCTGATGGCGGCGGCACTTCCACTGATGCTTCGCTACAACGATCAGAAGGGGCCCGGACTCAAGTACTTTTTCTATTTCTTTTACCCGGCCCATACGTTCCTTCTTTTCTGGCTCGCAAATTTCGTGTTCTGAGCTTTCTACCGCAAGCTTTTTTGACGTAAGGACAGTGCCGCGCTATAATAAGCACATAAACCGTTCTTCAGGAGGTACGGCCATGCGCCTTTTAGTTGCCGAAGATCAGAAGGATCTGAATGATATCATAACGAAAACGCTCACCCGGAACCACTATACCGTGGATTCCTGCTTTGACGGGGAGGAGGCCCTGGATTATCTGGACATGACGGAATACGATGCCGTGATTCTGGACATCATGATGCCGAAAAAAAACGGCCTCGAGGTGCTCAAAACCCTCCGCGCTTCCGGGAACAGCGTCCCTGTGCTCCTGCTCACCGCCAGGGATTCCATCTCCGACCGGGTGACCGGACTGGATGCGGGAGCGGACGATTACCTGATCAAACCCTTCGCCTTTGAAGAGCTTCTCGCCCGCATCCGCGCCATGCTGCGCAAACGGGAGGGCAGGGCACAGAACCGCTGCCAGGTGGCAAACCTGACGGTGGATTTTGACACCCGCACCGTCATGCGGGATTCCGTTCCCATCACCCTCTCCTCCAAAGAGTTTTCCATTCTGGAATACCTCGTCAATAACCAGGGGATCGTGCTGTCCAGGGACCGGATCGAACAGCACATCTGGAATTATGACTACGAAGGGGGCTCCAACGTTGTGGACGTGTACATCCGCTATCTGCGCAAAAAGATTGATGACGGCTTTGAGCCGAAGCTGATCCACACCGTGCGCGGCGCGGGATATGTGCTGAAGGTCCCGGAAAGGACAACACAGTGAAAAATCTTTCCATCAAGCTGAAGATCACCCTCTGGTACACGGCCTTCATGGCGCTGCTCATCATCCTGACCCTGATCGTGCTTTTCTCCATCAGCAGCGTCCGCGTCCTGTCCGATGCCAGAACCCGGCTGAAAAATACGGTGCTTCAGGCCTTCTCAGAAATTGAGTATGAGGACGGACTGCTGACCTTTGACGATGATATCAACTACCTGGAGGAAGGCGTCTATATCTCCGTGTATGATACACAGGGCTACCTTCTCTACGGACGCACTCCTGCCGGCTTTTCCGGTGCGTCCACACTGATCATGGATCAGATGCAGCAGATCGGAAGCGGACAGGACTTCTGGTATGTGTACGATTACTGCCAGCCCGTGGACGGCTACGGCAATCTCTGGATCCGCGGCGTTGCCTCCCAGACCCGCTCCGATTCCATCCTGCGCATCATCACGAATGCGGCGCTGATCCTTCTGCCCTTTTTCGTGGCGCTGATCGCGCTGGGAGGCTATCTGATCACTGCGAAGGCTCTGCGGCCCCTGTCCGGCATGACGGAAACCGCGCAGGCAATCTCGGAAGGAAATGATCTGACCCGCCGCATCCGTCTCGGCGGCGGCAGGGACGAGGTACACGTCCTCGCCCACACCTTTGACCAGATGATGGAACGGCTTCAGAGCACGTTCGAGAGAGAAAAGCAGTTCACCTCTGATGTTTCCCATGAGCTTCGCACCCCGGTGGCCGTCATTCTCTCCCAGTGCGAATACGCCTCACAGGAAGGCACGCCGCCGGAGGAGCTTCGGGGAAGCATCGGCGTGATCGGAAATCAGGCCCGGAAAATGTCCGCCCTGATCAGCCAGCTTCTCACCCTTGCACGGGCGGACAGCGGAAAGCAGAAGCTTCAATATGAGCTGGTAAACCTGAGCGAGCTTGCGGAAATCATCGTGGAGGAGCAGGGCATTTCCGCCGAAGAAAAGGGCATCACCCTGGAGACGGACATCCAGCCTGAGATCCTCCTGCGGGCGGACGAAACGATGATGATGCGCCTGTTTATCAATCTGATCTCCAACAGCATCACCTACGGGAAGCCGGGCGGACATACCCTCGTCACCCTTTCCGCGGATGAGACGGAAATCACCGGCTCGGTTCAGGATGATGGGATCGGCATTCCGGCGGATAAACTGGATAAAATCTGGCAACGCTTCTACCAGGTGGACCCCGCCCGGACCTCCGGAAGCGGCAGCGGCTCCGGTCTCGGACTTCCCATGGTCAAATGGATCGTGCAGGCGCATGGCGGCCGGATCGAGGTTGCCAGCCATCTGGGAGAAGGCACCTGCTTCACCTTTCATTTTCCCCGGCAGACGGACAGAACGGATGAAAATCCGGATTTTTCCTGAAACGAGTTTTCGGTCCATTGATTTTTCATTATATCTTACGTATAATAAAAGTAGGGAAATTCCTACTTTCCAAATCTAAGAAAGGTGGTGCAAAATTATGTCAGCAAATGCGTTTGTAGATAATGCCAAAGTCATGGCAAAGGGGCAAATCACAATTCCAAAGGATGTCCGGGATGTGCTTGGCGTGTCAAGCGGTGACCGGGTTACTTTTATCGTTGAGGGGAATACTGTCCGCATTGTCAATTCTGCTGTTTACGCTATGCAGATACTTCAGCAGGAAATGGCCGGAGAAGCAGAACGTGCCGGCCTCTCCACGGAAGATGACGTTATGGCCCTCGTCAGTGAATTGAGAAATGAGGACGAAAAAGTATGAGGGTTCTGATTGATACCAATGTCCTTATCTCCGCCGCGTTAAGTGCAAATGGCACACCCTATCAGGCGTATGTAAAAGCAGCCTCTTATCCTAATCACGGCTTGATCTGCGAGCAAAATGTAGAATGACACCAGCGGAGTTTTTGAATAGCTGACCTGCACAAGGGCAGTTGGCCATGAAGCAGTTTGGTTTTTCGAATACTGGCCACATTATTCACTATACCTTTTCTCATGGCTGGCCTCCTGAAAAAATATTTGACTTTAATGTTTCTTTAATCTGCAGGAAATACAATGAAGCTACAAAAAAGAAAACTGCAATAAAGAAAAGGAGAGATTTCAGATATGAAAAAGAGATTCTATGCATGTACCGCAGCCCTGTTCCTGGCTGCCCTTACCGTAACCGCCTGCTCCAACGGGCAGGCCGCCGTTCCGGAAACCCAGTCCATCGCCACCTCCCAGGAGGATCTTGCATCCGGTTCCCAGGGCACCACACTCAATGTAACGCAGGCCTCCACGGAAGAGACCACCCCTTCCGCAGGTGACAGCGTGGAAATCGCATCCCAGCCCTCCAGCGCGGCAAACGCCTTCATCAGCGAAACGGATGCGAAAAAGATCGCCTTCGACCATGCGGGCGTCTCTGAAGCCGATGTGACCGGGCTGCGCATCAAGCTCGATTATGACGACGGACGTCAGGTGTACGATGTGGAGTTCTATTCCGGAAATCAGGAGTACGATTACGAGATCAACGCCGTGGATGGGATCATCCTTTCCTATGACAATGAAATGGATTACCATGGAGGCCAGGCACAGGCTTCCTCCCAGACAGGCAGCGCCGCCATCAGCGAAGATGAAGCAAAGCAGGCCGCCTTTGACCATGCGGGCGTTTCCGAGGCAGATGTGACCGGACTGCGCATCCGCCTGGATTATGACGACGGACGCCAGGTATACGATGTGGAATTCTATTCCGGAAATAAGGAATATGACTATGAAATCAGCGCTTCCGACGGTTCCGTCCTTTCCTTCGATCAGGAGATGGATGAATGGGCTGCAAGACAGAATGCGGCCGGAACACAGAATACGGGCGGTCAGACCGCTTCCATCACGGAAGCGGATGCAAGAGCCCTGGCTCTGGAGCAGGTTCCTGGAGCGACAGAGGAAAATATCGTCAAATTCGCACAGGATTACGATGACGGCAGAACCGTCTATGAAATCGAAATCATCTATAACCGGGCAGAATACGACATCGAAATCGACGCGTCAACAGGGAACATCCTGAAAATGGAGCAGGACTGATCGAAACGGAATCAGGATAATATCGGGCAGGGGCGGCCGCAGGGCCGCCCCTTTCGCAACTGTCCGGCCGTCTGTTTTCCAGCCGCCCGGCACAACGTTCTTTTCACATTCTTCTCACCGGAACAGTATCAGCCCCAGCACAGCGCTTAGCAGGATCACCTTGGGAATGCTGACCTTCCAGTGAAGCAGTAGCGCCAGATCGATCACGCCGATCAGAATTGCCTGAGGGCTGATGACAGAGTCCACCACGTAATTCGTTTGGCAGAAGGAAGCGATCACTCCTGCCAGCAGGCCGATGCAGACCGGACGCACACCGGTCAGAAGCTGCTCCATCCGGCGGCTTTTCTGAAACTTCTGAAAAAAAGCCCCGACAATGGCGGTAAGCGTGAACGTGGGAGCCAGGACTCCCAGATTTGCGATCACGGCGCCTGGGATTCCGGCCGCATGAATTCCGGCGAAGGTGGCACAGTTCAATCCGAGCGGCCCAGGAGTCATTTCCGCAATCGCCACGATATCGGAAACCTCACTCAGACTCATCCAGCCGTTGGAAATCACCTCATGAGAGATCAGAGGGATCATGGACAGCCCGCCGAAGCTGGTAAAACCGATTTTTACGAAACTCCAGAACAGTCTAAGCAGCGTTAGAATCATGCGTCTTCCCCTCTTTTCTTTCGTAATATTCGCAGATCAGAATACCTCCGATCATTCCCATGATCACAAGAGCCACGCAGCTCACGTTGAAAAAAAGGTACAGTGCAAAAGCTGCAGCGGCGAGAATGAAGCATGGAGGATAACGGAAAGCGCCTTTGACCATATTGACGGCAGCACAGACAATAATCGGAACAATCGCCGCCCGGACGCCCGTCATAGCGCTCATCACCCACGGATTCTCCTTAAAAAGAGTATAAAAATAAGTGATCAGCGACAGAATCACCATAGGCGGCAGAATCATTGCGACCACGCAGACAATTCCGCAGAACACGCCGCCGACCCGATATCCATACAGCATGGCCACATTCCCGATCATGGTTCCGGGAAGACTCCTGCCTACGCTGGTGATATCCAGCAGCTCCTGGCTGGTAATCGTCTTTTCCTTTTCCACATACAGCTTCTGCATCTGGGCCACAATACTCCAGCCGCCGCCAAAGGTAAAACAGCCAAACTGAAAGAACTGCCCGAACAGCTTCAGAGCTTTTTTCCAGGTTTTCATTC
>DWYY01000050.1 GCA_019118445.1 Candidatus Eisenbergiella merdipullorum
ATGGGCCTGACCCCTCTGGAGGGCCTGATCATGGGAACCAGAAGCGGCGATATGGATCCCGCCATCGTTTCCTTCCTGGCGCAGAAGGAAGGACTGGATGCGGCACAGGTAATCGACATCTGCAATAAAAAATCCGGCGTGCTCGGTCTTTCCGGCGGGGCATCCAGCGATTTCCGTGATCTGGTGGAAGCTGCGCAGAACGGCAATGATCTGGCCAAGAATGCTCTGGAGGCCTATGCGTACCGTGTGGGCAAATACATCGGAGCCTATACGGCGGCCATGAACGGTGTGGACGTGATTGCCTTCACCGCGGGCGTAGGCGAGAACAATGCCGAGGTGCGTGCCCTGATCGGCCAGTACATCGGCTATCTTGGCACCAATATCGATCCGGAGAAAAACAGGCTTCGCGGCGAGGAAGTGATCCTCTCCGACGAGGGCGCAAAGGTGGTTACCATGGTGGTTCCCACCAATGAAGAGCTTGCCATCGCCAGAGAGACGGTGCGCCTGCTGAACAGGTAAACAGAAGGAAGGCTTTCAGCGCAATATGTGCGGCGCATAATATGCACGGCGTATATTCTGCGCGGAAGGCCTTCCTTTGAGAAAACCCTTCATCCGGGAAAACAGATGATGGGAAATCACCGGTCCGTCTGGACGGACATCACAAAGAAAGGTTTGGATACATATTATGAACAGCGAATATGTTGCGAACGTCAACTCCGGGTTCTTTTATCTGCTGGTAGCCCTGGTGCTCGCTTTTATTACGGTCATGTGCTTCGTGTTTCTGATCAAAAGCTACCGGGCGGGAATCGCCATCGGAATGGACAGGAAGGTGCTGAAAAAGGCCATCATTTCCAGCGCTACCTTTACCCTGCTGCCTTCCATCAGCATCCTGCTCGGCGTCATTGCCTTGAGCGGCACTCTGGGCGTTCCGCTTTCCTGGCTGCGCCTCTCTGTCATCGGCGCGCTGCAGTATGAGCTGAACGTGGCGGAAATCGCGGCGCAGAGCGTGGGACTGAGCGGCCTGCGGCTGTCGGAGATGAACATGACGGCCTTCGTTACCATTTTCCTGGTCATGACGGTAGGCATTTTAAGCGGCGTGTTCTGCTGTATTTTCTTCCTGAAAAAATATCTGAAAAAAGTGCAGAGCGCGCCCAAAAAGAACGGAGGGAAGCCGGGATTTGGCGACCACGCCACTACCTGTATGTTCGTGGGACTCTGCGGCGCTTACATCGGCTCCTATGTGGGAACTCTGACGAGCAGCGGAAACTACGTGCCCCTTGCGGTGGCGGTTGTCTCGGCGGTTTTCATGGCGGTGTTTGAATATTTCACCAATAAAAAGGGCATGGCGGTTCTGGATAACTTCAGCCTGGCGGTCAGCATGCTGGCGGGCATGGTTGCCGCGGTGCTGATGAGCCTGTAAGAGGCAGAAAAGAGGTATTGTAGATGGACGAGAAGAAAGCACAGGAATTTCTGGAAGAATTTAATGCGGGACTGCACCGCCTGGGCAGGATTACGCTGATCGTCAGCGTGATCCTTCTGGTGGGCGCTCCCTTTGTTATCGGTGCGGTGAACGGCGTAATGCCGGATCTGAGGGGCTTTTTAAGCGGCTTTGCCAAGGTGGGAATCATTTATATTCCCGTGGGTATTGTGGAATTTCTGGTTTATACTCCCATGATGGGAGCGGGAGGAAGCTATCTGGCCTTCATCACCGGAAATGTGACCAATATGAAAATCCCCTGCGCCATCAATGCCAGGGATATCGCAAAGACAAAGGTGGGAACGCCGGAAAATGAGATCATTTCTACCCTCAGCGTGGCCACCAGCGCAATCGTCACCACTCTGGTCATCGTGGTGGGCGTGGTGCTGATGATTCCGCTCCGCCCGGTGCTGGAAAACCCGGTGCTGGTACCGGCCTTTGACAACGTGGTGCCCGCCCTGTTCGGCGCGCTCGGATTGAAATATTTTTCCAAGAGTCCCAAAATCGCGGTGGTACCCGTGCTGTTCATGACCCTGCTGTGCGTGCTGGTGCCGTCGATGATTTCCCAGACCAGCATCCTGATCATTCCCTCCGGCGCTCTGGCGCTGGCGATCGGCTACGTGCTGTTCAAAAAAGGGAAACTGTAAAAAACGGGAAGACGGAAAATGGTGTGGTAAAATTGCGCGGTAAAAAGGCATTTTACAGCGCCTGGAAAAGGAGGAAGTCATGGCAGGCTATATTCTGCTTGGTATTTTATTGCTGATCGTGCTTCTTGCGGCGGTGCTGCTCATCCGTACAGTCATGCTGAAGCCCACGCCGGCAAAAACGGCACAGGTGGAGCTTCAGGATAACGACAGGGCGAGGGAGTACGGAGAGAGGCTTGCGCAAATGGTCAGAAAGGAGACCGTTTCCAGCCGCTTTGATTCGGATAAGACCAAATTTTATGAGTTTCATAAGATTCTGGAGGAGCTTTTCCCGCTGGTGCATCAGACCTGTGAAAAGCATGTGTTTAACGGAAGCCTTCTTTTTAAGTGGAGCGGAAAGGGAAAGGCGGAGCCCATCCTTCTGATGAGCCATCACGATGTGGTGGAGGCAAACGGTGACTGGGAGCATGCGCCTTTTTCAGGGGAGCTGGACGATGAGGGGAGGCTGTGGGGCCGCGGTACCGTGGATACCAAGGCCAGCCTGTTCTGTATTTTCACCGCAGTAGAGGAGAAGATCCGGGAGGGCTTTGTGCCGGAGGGAGACGTGTATATCGCCAGCGGCTGCACGGAGGAGTTCAGCGGAGAAGGCGCGCCTCTGACGGCAGCCTGGCTGAAGGAACATAACATTCATCTGAGATTTCTCATCGATGAAGGCGGCATGATCCTGGACGAGCCCATCGGCGGTGTGAAGGGGACCTACGCCATGGTGGGCGTTCTGGAAAAGGGCTACGGCGATCTGAAATTCATCGCCCGTGGCAAGGGAGGCCATGCCTCCGCGCCCGGCCGGAATACGCCTTTGGTGCGGCTGGGCCAGTTCATGGCGGCTGTGGAGAAAAAATCGCCATTTACCAGCAGATTCAGTCCGGCGGTGCTGGAAATGTTCCGCCGTCTGACCCCGAACATGGCCTTCGGCATGAAGCTGGTGTTCGCCAATCTGTGGCTGTTTAAGCCGCTGCTCATTAAGCTCATGCCTCTGATCAGCCCGCCCGGTGCGGCCATGCTGCACACCACTGTCGCCTTCACCATGGCAAAGGGTGCGGACGGTCTGAACGTTCTGCCGCAGGAGGCCTATGTGACGGCGAACCTGCGCTTCATTCCTCATCAGCCAACGGACGAGAGCATCGCCCTCATCACCGATATGGCAAAAAAATTCAACCTGGAAACGGAAGTGCTCTATAAGGATTATCCCTGCCCGGTGGTGGACTATAAGGGCGACGCCTTCCGGCTGGTGGAGCAGACCATCGGGGAAATCTATCCGGGCGTGGGAGTGAGCCCTTATGTGATGACGGGCGGAACCGACGCCAAGTATTACAAGGACGTATGTGACGACTGCATCCGCTTTGCGCCTCTGTACATCAACAAGCAGCAGTATGAGAGCATTCACGGCCTGAATGAAAAAATCTACATCGGAACCCTGCCCATGGGCGTGGACTTCTATAAGAAGATCATTGAAAATGCCTGACAAACGGCAGCGAATACGGCCTTTGTACCGCCGGAAGGACGGTGAGGAGGCTGGAAAGATGGTGCGGAGGCCGGAAATTTTGGGTGGTGCAGGAAAGGAGAACGGAAATGGACAGCAACGTGATTCTGGTGTTTGATCGGGAGAAAAAGAAGGTTCTCATGTGCCGCCGCAGAAAGCCTCCATATAAGGGGCTGCTCAATCTGGTGGGCGGCAAGGTGGAGCCGGGAGAGGAGCGGGAGCACGCGGCTTACCGGGAGCTGTGGGAGGAAACGGCGATTACCCGGGAGGATATTACGCTCGACAACATCGTTAATTTCACTTATCCACATAAATTTGACGGCGCGCAGGAGTATATTCTGGAATGTTATGCAGGCGTGCTGAAGCGGGATGTGGATATCCATGGCGATGAAAACGATCTTCTGTGGATATCTGTCGATGAAGATTTTACCGACGCCTCACGCTTCGCGGGCGTCGGAAATATCGCTCATATGGTGAAGTATGCGCTGAAAGAGGTTTTTGCGGAAAAATAGGAAAGATACGGAAAATTTACCAGAATGCCCTGCAGAAGGAGGCCAGGGGGCCTGTCTGCGGGGTATTTTTTTCTGCGGGCAGCGGAGGCTTTAAATGATAGCAGAACGCAGCAAAGCGGCCTGTGTTCACGGTCTGCTTTTCGTAGTATGTTATTTGGGATAAAAATATAGAAGCAAAGCTTACAAGAATTTTTATAATCCTATAAAATAGTAATAATTTCTGTTATTGATATTGACAAAGCTTTTTGATTGGGCTATACTGTGAACATAGAACATAACAGAGAAACAGTGCTGAAGGAATCTGAAACAGTCTGTTTTTCTGTCGTTCAGAAACCGGTTGTGGCAGTATCATTTCTATCAGAATGCGAAAGAAAGGGAGAGGAACAATGGCAGAATTAAAGGGATCAAAGACTGAGAAGAATCTGGAAACCGCATTTGCGGGCGAGTCCATGGCGAGGAACAAGTATACCTATTTTGCTTCCAAGGCAAGAAAGGAAGGCTACGTCCAGATTGCGAACATTTTTGAAGAGACGGCAAACAATGAGAAGGAACACGCCAAGATGTGGTTCAAGCTGTTAAACGGCGGAATTGGCAGCACGGCAGAATGTCTGAAGGCCGCTGCTGAGGGTGAGAACTACGAATGGACCGATATGTATGCTGCCTTTGCGAAGGAAGCCAGAGAAGAAGGATTCGAGGAGATCGCAAGACTGTTTGACGGGGTTGCAGCCATCGAGAAGGAGCATGAGGAGAGATATAGAAAGCTCCTGGCGAATGTGGAGAACGGCCTGGTATTCTCCAAGGACGGCGACACCATCTGGCAGTGCTCAAACTGCGGCCACATCGTGATCGGCAAGAAGGCTCCTGAGGTCTGCCCGGTATGCGCGCATCCGCAGGCATACTTCCAGGTGAAGGCTGAGAATTACTGATGAGCGGTCAGGCGGAAGGCCTGTAACATAGAGAAATGAAAGTCCCCGGAGAGGCCAGTCTCCGGGGGCTTTCGTTTATCCGGTGCGGACGAGAGAGAGCATTACCTGCAGATTTTCACAGTAATACACATCTTCGTTTCAATGAGCCTCTACGCCCTCACATCCGCCTTCTTCAGATATCCGATTCCCAGCGCAAAAAAGAGCATAAGAAAGACCGCGCAGCTGAGATAAAAGACGGGCATCTGTCCCGCGAGCAGGTCCTCCGACCGGTTGGAATTCATGCCCGCCAGCATGAGGGAGTAGGGGTAAAACATCCGGTAGTCGGTGCTCACCACCGCCAGTCCGCCCACGCCGGCAAGAAGCGCGATGGCGATGGGGACCGCGAAGCTCCGGATAAAGGAGGACAGAAACAGCTGCAGGGCGGCGATGGAAAGCCCGCCGAGGCTGCCGCGCAGAAGCCAGTAAAAGATTTCAGCCGGGGGAAGGCCCTGCATTCCGATGGCCAGGCCGCTGATTACATACAGCACACCCACGTAAAGCTGGGTCAGAAGCACCACCACGGACACGGCCAGAAACTGAGCGGAATACAGCACGGATATGGGAATGGGAGAGGTCATCAGAGCGTTCCGGTTATGGTTGAAATTTTCCAGCCGCCACAGATACGCGCAGTACAGGGCGATGAGGGGAGGAAAGAAAAAGTTGGAATAAAACAGCGTCGCCTGAGTCCAGAGGGCGTACCAGCCGTCCGTCAGGATATCGATATTCTGAAGATAGTTAAAGCAGCCCATCAGCGTACTCAGGATGGGAAGGACCAGAAACACGATCCATATAAAGGAGCGCTTCAGCTTGATCAGCTCAGCGCACATACAGCGAAACAGCATCGTTATCATACAAATCAGACCTCCTTCTTTAAGAAAAGCCGTTTCCCTACAAAATAGAGGATGAGGAAAACTATGAGAAAACCGGCAAACCAGGGCCAGCGAAACGGGGATTCAAAATAATAGCTGATGCGGTTTTCCTCATCGTACCAGGAAGAAACCGTCAGTCCCACGATATAGTAGCCCCAGGGAAGAAGGCCTGCCACTTTATCCATGGGGAAAAAAGCGGAAAACACGCCCACAAAGCTTCCCAGAAGCCCGATAAAAAGAGGGATGAGCTGGCTGGAAATGAGCAGGGACAAAATCTGCTGCATGAGAAACAGGGCCCAGCTTACCACGAACAGGACGCCCAGGAAGAAGAGATAATGCTTCATGGGAAAGGGCTGTGTGATGGGGATGATACGGCCCAGCACCGGGATGAGAAGGGCTTCCAGTGCGGTCAGAAACAGCACATACAGGCCGCCCAGCAGGAGTTTGACGTCGAAAATATGCTTTTTTTCCTGCATGGTGCACAGGAGCTTCCAGGTATTCCCCCTGTTTTCCGCGTCGCAGATGCGGCTCGCCATGACCGCCAGGGTCAGAGGAAGGAAAATGGTATTGTACAGAGGGATTCCAAAGAGCAGGTAAAAATATCCGTCCCCGAGAACCTCCGGCTTATAGGCATATTTGTTTGTCACAAGAATCAGAAATTCGATCAGCACCACGCCCAGGGGCAGAGCCCACAGGAAGCGCCGTCTTGTTTTGCGGATTTCCACTCTCAGTTCGCGGATCATAAGCTCACCTTCCTTCCGGTCAGATCCAGGAAAATATCCTCCAGATTCTGTTGCAGCTCTTCGATGCGCAGAAGGCCGACACCGTTTTCCGCCAGGCCCTTCATGAGGGCGGCAAGCTCTTCGTCCGGCATGCCGCGGAAAAGGATGGAATCCCCGTCCATCTTACAGGCCACCTTTTGGGAGGTCAGATACCCGAAGGCCGCACGGCTGTTTATGACCCGGAGGCGGATCTGTTTTCTGCTGTGCTCATGCAGATGTGCAAGGGTGTCCTGCCAGATCAGGCAGCCCCGGTCGATGATTCCGGTGTGAGTCGCCATCTGGTCGATTTCGCCAAGCAGGTGGCTGGAGACCATCACCGTCATTCCGTACTGCTTTGGAAGGGAACAGATCAGCTCCCGCATTTCCTGAATGCCCGCCGGATCCAGGCCGTTTGTGGGCTCATCCAGCAGAAGCAGTTTCGGGTTTCCCAGAAGGGCTGCGGCCAGGCCGAGCCTCTGCTTCATGCCGAGAGAGTAATGACCTGCCTTTTTATTCTGCTGTTTTTCCATGCGGACGATGTGAAGCACCTCGTCGATCCGTTTTTCCGGTACCTGCTTCAAAAGGCAGACGATCTGCAGATTTTCCCGCCCTGTCAGGTGGGCGTAATAGGAAGGGGATTCGATCAGGGAGCCCGTTTTCTTCAGGATTTCCAGCCGGTTTTTATCGTTCAGGGTCTGCCCCAGGATCTGGGCCTTCCCATCTGTAGGCTTGACCAGTCCCAGCAGCATCTTCATCGTGGTGCTTTTTCCCGCGCCGTTGGGGCCGAGAAAGCCGTAGATACTTCCTTCCGGGATCTTCAGATCGATGTGATCCACGCAGAGAGTTCTGTTGTATTCCTTTGTCAGATTCTGTGTCTGTACTGCATATTTCATGGTTACCTCCCATTTGTTTTATTTTTCCCTCCGGAGCATTGGATGAGCTTTCAGCTCCGGCGGTCTTGTTGTCTGTAAGGACAGAATAAAGGACCTTCCTTACACTGCCGTGACGCCTGCCTTACTTTTACCTTAAATTTTCCGGCGGGCTATGGCGGTGAGGGTGGGAGATGGATATAATGGACAGTGGAACGGGACGCCAAAGCGGCCTGTGGATGGATGATAATTGCGGTGCATTTCAGAAAATATGTAAGTACGTCCGCCGGGAGGCGGAATGGAGACGGTGATGACAGAGCCCTGTCGCACGCTCCGGAATGGAGACGACTATGAACAGTATTTATGATGGAAGGCTTCTGGTGGTGGATGATAATGAAGAGCTGTGCCGGATGCTTACGGACATGCTGCATCGGGAGGGCTTCCGGCAGGTGTATACCGCGGGGACCTGCGCGCAGGCGCTTTCCTTTTTTGAAACGGGAGGCGGACAGGCGGAAATGCCGGATCTGGTGATTCTGGATATCAATCTTCCGGACGGAGACGGTTTTTCCCTGATGCAGAAAATACGTCTGCACTCCCAGACGCCGGTGCTGTTTCTGTCCGCAAGGGACGAGGATAACGACAGACTGCTGGGCCTGGGGCTCGGCGCGGATGATTATATGACGAAGCCGTTTCTGCCGAAGGAGCTGGTGCTTCGCATCACAGCCATTCTGCGGCGCACCTGGTTTCCTCCGGCAAGGAAGGAGCAGACGTCAGAAATTCTGAAGCTGGGAAGGAAAAGCGTGGACTTCAGCGCGGGAACGGTGACGGATGGGAATGAGAGCTGTACGCTGACGGCAAAGGAACTGGCGATCTTAAAAAAGCTCTATGAGAACCGGGGGAACATTGTGACCTTTGACATTCTCTGCAACACCGTCTGGGGAGATGAGTATTACGGCTATGAAAACACGCTGATGGTGCATATCCGCAGGCTGCGGGAGAAAATCGAGGAGAATCCCTCAAAACCGGAGTGGCTGCTGACGGTCCGGGGGCTGGGGTACCGGCTGGCAAAGGAGCATCAGGACGTATCCTGCCGTTGAAAATCAGAAATGGAGAATGGCATGAAAAGCTTGTTTCGAATATACAGACGTTATATTTTTTCTGCTCTGTGGATCGCGGGGATGGTGATCTGCGTCAACCTGATCGTTTTTCTTTCCGTTCAGACGGTGATCCGTTCCTGGTATGAAGAAAGCGGGTCGTCCGTGCTCAGAAGCCAGCTGAACCGGGTCGCGGCGGCGCTTTCGACGGATGAAGAGGGACAGATAAGCCTGGGAGCGGACGGAGAAGCGGCCCTGACGGAGGCGGAGGCACAGTTTGCATTTCTGTTGAGCGATGATGGGACACGGATCTGGGGCTGGAATCTGCCGGAGGGGATACAGGAGCATTATACTGTGGGAGAGGTGGCTTCCTTCAGCCGCTGGTATCTTCTGGATTATCCGGTAAGGGTCTGGAACTGTGAACAAGGCCTTCTCGTGGTTGCCAATTCCAGGGAAAGTGTTGCCAAATACAGTGTGGAGTATTCCAGAAGCACCGTGCAGAACCTTCCATTTTTTGTCCTGGCAGTGCTTGGCGCAAACCTCCTCCTGATTCTTGTCCTCGCCGTTCTGTCCGGCTACCGGCTGTATGAAGGACTGCGTCCCATCGCCTGCGGACTGGACCGGCTGGTGGATGGAAGGAGGATTACGGTCCCGGAAAACGGAATCGCCCGGGACCTGGCGCGGAAGCTGAATCAGGTATCCCGCATTCTGGAGGTTCAAC
Organism: Candidatus Eisenbergiella merdipullorum; assembly: GCA_019118445.1. GTDB lineage: Bacteria > Bacillota > Clostridia > Lachnospirales > Lachnospiraceae > Eisenbergiella > Eisenbergiella merdipullorum. The sequence goes on from DWYY01000050.1 coordinate 9,453, forward strand.
GGGAGAATCTGAACCAGCGGGATACGGCGCGGACGGAGTGGATTTCCGGCGTATCCCATGACATCCGGACGCCTCTGTCCATGGTGATGGGCTATGCGGACAGCCTGGAAAATGATGCAGCCCTGCCGGAGGAGGCGAAAAAGGAAGCCGGAATCATCAGGGAACAGAGCCTGAAGATCAAAACCCTGATCGAGGATCTGAATCTGACCAGCAAGCTGGAATACCATATGCAGCCCCTTCGGGTGAAGGATTTTATGCCCGCAGCCCTGCTGAGGCAGGCGGTGGTTTCCATCTTAAACAGCGGTCAGCAGGGGAACTGTGAGCTGGAAACGGAAATCGATGATGCGCTGGAGCCTGTGGTCATGCGCGGGGACGCCGCACTTCTGTCCCGGGCGCTGCAGAATCTGATCGGAAACAGCATCCGCCACAATCCGGGCTGTCAGATTCTGGTTTTCGGGAAACTGGAAATAGAAGAGGATGGACACCTGTGTGTCCTTGGCGTGAGGGACAGCGGGAGCGGTATCCCAAAAGAAGTGAGACAGACCCTAATGGGAGAAAAGCCGGATGAGCCGGATGGTCCGCATATCATGGGGCTTAGGATCGTCAGCCAGATCACAGCGGCGCATGGCGGATATATGAGCTTTTCCGAAGACGGCAGGGAGGTGTGCCTGTACCTTCCGGTTTCCCGGACGTTAAAGGAGCGGGACAAGAGAAAGAAAAAATGGTGGGAAGTCCTATGGTATGGAGCGGAAAGATAAAAAAAGATCATCTGCAGTGCAGATGATCTTTTTCGTGGTCTGTCCGTAATGTCTATTGCCGACGATCCGGGACTTACTGGGGAATAACGTTGACAGCACGAACCTTCTTGCTGTCTCTGGGATCAGCTTCCGTATCGAACGTTACGGCCTGACCTTCCTGCAGAGTCTTGAATCCGTCAACCTGAATGGAAGAATAATGTACGAATACATCCTCTCCATTTTCAGCATTGGTGATGAAACCATAGCCCTTTTCAGCGTTGAACCACTTAACTGTACCGTTGCTCATGAGTGGTACCTCCTTAAATAATGAAAAAATAATATATTGCCTGATTGCGCCCCCTCAAAGACGGAAGCCATCAGTTTACAGGGCGCGCCGGCCAGAGGCTGGCGTGCGCCATGTATTCAAAAGGATGCGTTAAAAAAATCACATACCTTCGTAAATCTTCGACGTGCCAAGGATTTACAAAAAATATGTGAAATCATGGAATCGTTTGGAATACAAATCAAATATAGCGCTTGATATGGGAAATGTCAAGATGATTTTGGTTCTTTCCTATGTTTGTTGAGAAATCTTATAATATTCCTGTAACAGCATCTTTTTACGCAGGGTTTCAAAGCTGCAGCGCCCATACATCTTCCGCTTTACAAGTTTTAGCTTATTTACACTTCCTTCCGCCAGTCCATTATTGTAGTCATGGCTGGCGGCATTTTTTACGGCTTCCAGATCTCTGCGCAGCCCATTCGCAAAACTTTTTATTTCATCCAGCCCCAGGCGGTCTGCCTC
>DWYY01000051.1 GCA_019118445.1 Candidatus Eisenbergiella merdipullorum
AAAAAGGAAGTGACCTTATCCGGTTCACCCAGGATATACACGATCAGATCGACCAGATGGCTTCCCAGGATATACATGATCCCACCTTTGAAATTGGTCAGCCATTTTTTATATTCCACCGGATGAAACGTGCTCATTTCGGCATTGATGGAATAGATCTCGCCCAAGTCGCCGTTTCGGATATGCTCCAGGCATTTGATAACGGCAGGATTATAGCGATACATGTAGCCGAGCTGGACGACGAGATTTTTTTCTTTTGCCGTCTTTAAGACATTTCCATATTCTTCAAGCGTCCCGCCTGCGGGTTTATCCATATGGATGTGTTTCCCCCTGCTGATACACAGGCCGGCATACTTCGTCAGGTCCCACACGTCAGATTCGATCAGAACGGCATCACATTTGTCAAGAAGTTTTTCCACCGGCATCCGCTCCAGTCCCTGATAGCCTGCCAGGCCGCCTCTTTTTTCAAGCCAGGCGTTGTTTTCTTCCGCGTATCCAATGACCTCAAAAAGCTCGGGGAACTTGCGGACAGCGAGCATTTTCCCTTCTCCATGGTTATGCCCTATCCCGATCTGACCGATTTTGATCTTGTTCATTCACACACTCCTCCAATCAAACACTGTACCCATAGGAAAATCTTCATCATCGCAAAGCTGGTCATAGATTTCCTTCGCTGTTTCCGGGCGCACGATCCTTGAAACAACCGGCATGACTTCGATCCTTTTTCTTTCGAGCATATCGAGGATTGCTCTGCAGTCATCGTGATGCGTCCAATGATGCGGATAGGATTCATATTTCGGCCGAACAAAATTATGCGCTCCTATCAGCTTGATTCCCGGTTTATGTACCTGCGTGTAAAAATCAATGGGATGCTCCGATACTCTGGTACAGCCTAAAAGAGAGATCCTTCCCATCCATGAAGCACAATCCAGGGCCTGGGACAGCGCCGCAGATACTCCCGTTACCTCGACTGTTGCGTTTACCCCCCTGCCTTTAGTGACAGCTCTTACTTTATCTACAAATTCTTTATCTGCCGGGTCAAAGGCATAGTCCGCGCCGAGCCGCAGGGCAAGCGAACGGCGCTCCGGGTTCAGATCTGCCGCGATCACCGGATTTGCACCGCTTGCCCTTAAAAACTGTGTGGCAAAGATGCCAAGCAATCCCTGGCCCATCACCATCGCGCTTTCCCCAATCTCCAGCTCCAGTTTTCTCACCCCTCCCAGCCCCATGGAAGCGATGATGACAAATGCCGCCTCCAGGGAGGAAATCCCTGTGTTCTCAACCTTCGTCACATCGGAAAAAGGGGTGATGTTATATTTTGCGTGATTGCCGTGATAGACCAAAACCCGGTCGCCGGCAGAGAGTCCGGTTACCCCGCAGCCAATCTTTTCCACATGGCCCACTCCGCAATATCCGAGCGACATCGGAAAGTTCCGCGAGGTATTGTTCATCCCTAAAATGCACGCCCTCTCCGTTCCGCCGCTTATGACGGTATATTCCGTCCTGGTCAGAACATCATCTGCTTTTAACTCCGGAAGTTCACACTCCATCAGCTCCGCCTGATGTATCCTGGTAAAAAATATCTGCTTATTTTTCATGAGAGCACCTTAAATATTCATCCATCCTTACATTTTTCTCATCGGTGGAATATCTGGACCAGTTAAAGTCCCTGGAACGGTCAAATTCGAGACGAAGCCCCTCCCGCAGCGGCATCAGTCCGCTCTGCTTCAGGCCGGTATCTTTTAAGACTTTCCTGTTATCAGTGATCCTTTCAAACATCCGGGCATAGATCAGCTGGTACCTCGCCCATGAGGCCCCTTTGGCTATGATATCAAGGTAATCCTCCGTGCTTACCGTGATATACCGGAAGGGACAGATCTCATTATAGATTTCTGCGATCTCCCGCCAGGAATGATGCTCGGCGGTTGCGGTAACATAACTCTCCCCATACGCCTTTTCGTTGAACAGCAGCCTTGCGATCATTTTTCCCACATCGCCGCCCCAGGAAAGCGTTGCCTGACGGTCCATCGCTTTTTCGGGCAGGACAATGGTCTTGCCCGCCAGCATGCGGTACAGCAGCGTAGGGGCTTCCAGCGTTACAAGCTGAAACCTTCCGGTCGAATAGGTCGTCGCCGGACGGACGATCGTCCAGTTTGAATAGGCGGAGCCGGTAAGCACATCTTCCTCCCTGGCTTTATAAAGGGCATAATCGTCCGTCGCAAGGAACTCCCTGTCCTCAGATACATCCAGAAGCCTGGGCGAATTTTCGTTGATCGGCGGCGCGTCCGCAAAAATACGGCAGGAGGAAAGGAAGATATAATGTCCGGTATTTTCCAGAAGAAGGCTGTAAACCTTCTTAAACTCCTCCGTCTGATAAGTCATAAAATCAACGATGCCATCATACTGCTTTTTCAGCAGTTCTTCCAACAGACCGTTTTCCTTGACATTCCCTTTGATGTAATGGAGCATGGGATCATCAGATGACATATCGTCCAGGGAAACGACGTCGACCGAATGCCCGGCTGCCAGCAGTTCCGGAACGAGATACCTCCCCATGGCACCCGTTCCGCCTAAGACCAATACATTTTTACAGTTCATTCTAATCCCCTTTCCAGAGCGTGAGCGACGCCCCTTTACATGAATTTCTATAGATGTTTTAACATCATGAGAAGCAGATAGGAATAGCATTTTTGATATTTTTATCAGATATGATACAAAACTTTTGTGTTTATGGGACTTCTATGATAGAATGTATATAATAATTCAAAGAAAGGCGTGATGACGTTGCAGGAAAATATTTTATCTGATCTGATTATAAATAAGGTATATTCTGCCACGACAATGTATAATGAAACCAATGCAAGAGCGAAAAGGATCAATCGTTCCTCCTGGGCAATCCTCCTAAAATATGAAGGGGAAACGCTGTACGAAACAAAAGGGAAAACCTATGTTTCCAACAGGAATAAAATGGTGATTTTACCGAAAGGCTCTTCTTATAACTGGATCTGCACAAAATCGGGGCATTATGCCGTTATCGAATTTGAAAGCAGTCGTTTATATGATAAGATCATATATTTTCCGGATGTAAATGGAGACAGGCTTTTGAAGGATTTCAAAGAGCTGGAATATAAAAGGACAGTAAAAAAGCCCCTTTTCGAGATAGAAAGCATAAGAGACGCTTATTCCATCATTTTAAAACTGTGCGAGGCGGAGCGAAAAATATATGTTCCCACTGAAAAAACAGAAAAACTAAGCCCTGCTATAGAATATATCGCTCAGAATTATCACAAGAATATCAAGAATGATGATCTGGCATCGCTTTCGGGATTATCAACCGTTTATTTCAGAAAACTTTTTACAGAAGTATATCATATTTCTCCTATTGCATATGTTCATGAATTACGTATTAAAAAAGCCAAGGAGATGCTGAAGAGTGACTATGGAAGTATTACTGACATTGCGCACTCTTTGGGGTATTTAAATATCTACGACTTTTCAAGAGATTTTAAAAAACATACGGGCGTTTCGCCCTCCAAGTATGTATGAAGCAGTGCAGAAGGTTCGTATCGTTCAGGAATGATCTTCCATCAAAAAAAGCCACCCGGAATATTCCGGGCGGCTTTTTTTGTGTATCCGTAGACCTTTTATCAATATTATTCTGCAGTCGTCTCGGTAGCTGCCTCAGTCGTGGTCTCTTCGGTAGCCGCCTCAGTGGTAGCTTCCTCGGTAGAAGCCTCAGTCGTGGTCTCCTCGGTAGCTGCTTCGGTGGTAGCCTCAACGGTGCTCTCCTCAACAGTGGACTCAACCTCGCTGCTCTCTACAGCTTCGCTGGACTCAACGGTAGCCGCTACAGTGGACTCCTCGGTAGTGGTGGTCTCAGTGGATCCGCAAGCAACCATCATCGCAGAAGTAAGAACTGCTGCTGTTAAAACTGCTACAATTTTTTTCTT
>DWYY01000004.1 GCA_019118445.1 Candidatus Eisenbergiella merdipullorum
AAATTCTCGGCCTCGGTTTGGAATTCCGCATGACCAGCAAGGTGGGGCTTCTTTCCGGCGGCCAGCGTCAGGCCCTGACCCTGCTCATGGCTACCCTGAAAAAACCCAGGCTCCTTCTTCTGGACGAGCACACCGCGGCGCTGGATCCCAAAACTGCGGCCAAGGTGCTGGAGGTAACGCAGCGCATCGTGGACGAGGAGCATCTCACCACCCTGATGATCACGCATAACATGAAGGACGCCATTGCCCACGGCAACCGTCTGATCATGATGCATGAAGGAAAAATAATATATGATGTGGAAGGAGAGGAGAAGAAGAATCTGAAGGTTTCCGATCTTCTCCAGAAATTTGAACAGGCCAGCGGCGGAGAATTCGCCAACGACCGGATGATGTTAACCTGACAAAAGCGTGAACTGGTCGTTGTACGACCGGATGATGCTGACCTGACCTTTTGTTATGATTCACAGCACCCCACCCTCATTCGCACCCGTCGCCTCTTCGGGGCTCCAGTCCCGCGCCTTACGGCACTAAGGCTGCTCATGGGGGTGGGGTGACTGCTTCGTAGTCCAATTCAGAATGGATAACACGTGCTTACGTGCAGGCACGACGCGCATGTTGTCCATTCTGAATCGGCTGTGAATCGTAACGACCTTTTGACAATTTTTTTCAAAAGGGCTGGATTTTTATACAGAAATGTGAGAAAATAAAGCGAACGATTGGGGACGGGCCTTTTGCGGCCATCAGCCGGCATCAGATCCCGTCGGCGGAGATATCCGGCAATATCCCCGCCCGCTGAAACAATCTACATATCGAAAGGAGTTTTCACATGATCTATTCAAAAGAAGTTGAAGAAATGTGTCCCGTGGCACAGGGCGTTGCTCATGGCTGTGCTCCGATCCCTGAAGAAGCGAAATGGGTAAAGTCCAAAGAAATCAAGGACATTTCCGGTCTTACCCATGGTGTTGGCTGGTGTGCTCCTCAGCAGGGCGCCTGCAAGCTGACCCTGAATGTAAAAGAGGGTATCATCCAGGAGGCTCTGGTAGAGACCATCGGATGCTCCGGCATGACCCACTCCGCGGCTATGGCAGCTGAGATCCTTCCGGGAAGAACGGTTCTGGAAGCTTTAAATACAGACCTTGTATGTGACGCGATCAACACCGCCATGAGAGAGCTGTTCCTTCAGATCGCTTACGGCAGAACCCAGAGCGCGTTTTCTGAGGACGGACTTCCCATCGGCGCAGGCCTTGAGGACCTTGGTAAGGGACTCAGAAGCCAGGTTGGTACCATGTACGGAACTCTGAAGAAGGGTCCCCGTTATCTGGAAATGGCTGAAGGCTATGTAACGGGAATCGCTCTGGACGAGGACAACCAGATTATCGGCTACCAGTATGTAAGCCTTGGAAAGATGACGGACTTCATCAAGAAGGGTGACGATCCCAACACGGCATATGAGAAGGCGAAAGGCCAGTACGGACGTGTTGAAGATGCAGTCAAGATCATTGATCCCAGACAGGAATAAGAGGAGGTAGCGAAAATGGCTTTATTTGAATCCTATGAGAGACGTATTGATAAAATCAATGCCGTACTGAACAGCTATGGCATTGCTTCTCTGGAAGAGGCGGAGAAGATCACGAAGGATGCCGGCCTTGACGTGTATGATCAGGTGAAAAAGATTCAGCCCATCTGCTTTGAAAATGCTTGCTGGGCATATATTGTTGGCGCTGCAATCGCCATCAAGAAGGGCTGCAGAAAGGCTTCCGAGGCTGCTGCAGCGATCGGAGAAGGCCTTCAGGCTTTCTGTATTCCCGGTTCCGTTGCTGACACCCGTAAGGTAGGTCTTGGCCACGGAAATCTGGGAAAGATGCTTCTGGAAGAGGATACCGAGTGCTTCTGCTTCCTGGCAGGACATGAGTCCTTCGCCGCTGCGGAAGGCGCTATCGGAATCGCTGAGAAGGCGAACAAGGTTCGTAAGAAACCCCTGAGAGTCATCCTGAACGGTCTTGGAAAGGACGCTGCTCAGATCATCTCCAGGATCAACGGCTTCACCTTTGTTGAGACCGAATACGATCCTTATACCAACACCGTTAAGGAAGTATTCCGTAAGTCCTATTCCAATGGACTCCGCGCAAAGGTTAACTGCTACGGCGCAAACGATGTCTGCGAAGGCGTTGCCATCATGCACAAGGAGAATGTTGACGTTTCCATCACCGGAAACTCCACTAACCCGACCAGATTCCAGCATCCCGTTGCAGGTACCTACAAGAAGGAGCGCCTGGAGCAGGGCAAGAAATACTTCTCTGTTGCATCCGGCGGCGGCACCGGCCGTACCCTTCATCCCGATAACATGGCTGCAGGCCCTGCTTCCTACGGCATGACCGATACCATGGGCCGTATGCATTCTGATGCGCAGTTCGCAGGTTCTTCCTCTGTTCCCGCGCATGTAGAAATGATGGGACTGATTGGCGCCGGAAATAACCCGATGGTCGGAATGACCGTAGCCGTTGCAGTAAGCATCGAAGAAGCCGCAAATGCGGGAAAATTCTAAGGTTTTTATACTGTGAATCGGTAAATTATTTTGTTAATTTAATCACAAATGGTATGGAAAACGCCATTTTGTGTGCAATTTGTGTGCACGGGCTGAAAAAATTTCCATGATTTGTGTGCAGAAGCTTAGGGAGCATTCTATTCCGATAGGATGCTCTCTTTTTTTCGTTATGCAGAATAAACTAAATACCGAAAATCTGAAATTTCCCATTCTTAACAAAATTTCGTCCATATCAACTACGTTTCAGAACCTTGTCAATGACCTAAGTGAAAAAGGATACGTTTTAAACCGGGTCACGCCGTAAAATGCATGCTTACCGGTTCCCTCGATTTTGCGATCCGCATGCAGCTGATAGCCGCCAATCCCGCAAAGGCGATCCGCCTGCCGAACAACAGGAAACTGGGATAGCCTGCCCTGAATGCATCTCTGTCCCCCGGGCATCCATCACGACGGAGCAGTGGGATGTCATTATCAGGCGTTTCCCCTAAGGGGCCTGTCACATTTATCGCTGGATACGGGCATGGAAGCAGACTGGGGGAAGTGTTTGGCTAAAGCTGGGATGATATGAACTGGTCAAGGCAGAAGATCAGGGGCAATCGAGATCCTTGAAAAGATCAGGACAGGAGAAAGCGGCTGCAGTGGGAAAATGAGAGGGGTATCCTGGATGACGTGTATGGTTAGCCAGTCATTTCCTCTTGTTCCCGCACCGTGCAAAAACACAAGAAACGATATGCTCCCTTTTGCGGATAATCCTTCGACAGGGAAACAATATAAGAAAGATTTTTATATTTTAAAATTTTCATGCCTACCGTCTTATCTGCTTTTAGAGTGACTCACAAAAGCAGACAGATACCCTTTATTATTTTCGATGATTTGCATTTGGTTGGACAGCGATGAATAGTCGGTAACAAGCCTGCGGTTTTAAGCCTGCCGTGCCTAAAATAGGGAATAGAAAATCCCGGAGTCGCGACCTCCGGGATTTTCATTTGCTGCCCTTGACGGATAGCTTTTAACATAATGGCATTACAGCATATGCAGCTTTAGTTTTCGATATATGGAAAAATGATTTTTTCTGTTTTCCATGTCAGAACATAATTACTTTTCACAGTCTATCCTTTTCCGGAATTCCTCCACACTGATATCTCTCCAGTTTTCATCCTGCAGGGAACACTCAGGATGTGCGGAAAGGAAGGATACCATATCCGCCACAGAGGATATCACGGTTCCCTCGATATCGGCCCAGTCCCAGAGAAAACCGCTGATCCGGGAGAAGGTCCCTATCCGCATGGAGCTGTCGTCGATACTGATGGGGCAGGAGGGGAGACCGAAACTGATCTCGTCACAGATATCTCTTGCGGTGCTCTGGTTGATATATTCCCCGGCCGCGCCCTCACAGTATTCCCGGATGCTGTCCATGATACCGGGGATGAATCTGTTGTCCCAGAATTCCTGGAAAGCCTGATATTCTTTCAGTTTCTTTTTATTGGTGATGTAGTAGGAAGCAGACATCCTGCACCATCCTTTCTGCACATTCCGATTTCCTGAAAACTACAGCAGAAACATCGCCACGATACCGGTTACCACGATCCCCGTAATGACAGGGATCATATTTTTGCGGGCAAGCTCTGTGGGAGAGATGCCGCAGATCGCTGCAACCGGAACAACGCCCCATGGAATGATGGTCCCGCCGCCGACCCAGACTGTGGTGATCTGTCCGAGAGCAGCCAGGCTTGCAGTGTTTAAGCCGGTGGTGGAGGCAAAGGTTCCGGCGATGGAACCTACCAGAGGAAGGCCGGAAAAGCCGGAGCCGTCCAGTCCTGTGATAACGCCCACCAGGATCTCGATGAGGACGCAGAATATGTTGTTCACCGGAACATGTTCGGAAATAAAGTAGCTGATATCATTCAGAATGGCAGGAGCCCCTTCTCCGAGGATGGCAACGGCATAATCCTCGCTGCCCAGGAAGAAAAACGCTGCGATGATGAGTACGGGAGCGAAGATGCGGACGGAAAAGACGAATCCTTCCTTCAGATAATCAACGGTATCACTCAGGGCCGCCTGGAAACCGGACCCTGCGATCGTGATGATGCAGGTCAGGATCAGGGCTGCTCCGGCGACGAGTGCGGTAGCGTCCCCTCCCTGAATGTCCAGGGCCACCATGGCGATGATGATGGCGGCGAAAGTTGCGGTGACCACGGTTGCCAGAACCTTCGCCAGGACAGGACGCGTGATTTCTGATGCCGCATAGTCAGAGGTGATCTCCAATTCTCCGGCAGAGGTATTCTTTTTCATATCCCTTTTCATCATGATAAAGGACATGGCCGCGACGGTGACGGACATCACCAGCCAGAGAGGGATTGAGGAGGAAATAACGTCCGTTACCGGAAGCTCCGCGCTCGCCGCTGTGATGGCGGGCGCGCCCTGGATAAAGAAATCAGAAGAAAGCGCCATGCCGTGGCCGAAGATGTTCATGGACACGGCAGCCCAGATGGCGGGGAGTTTGACACGTCCTGCCACAGGCAGAAGAAGCGCCCCGATCAGCACCACTGCCGGAGAGGGCCAGATCAGCCAGGAAACGATGAGCATGCAGAAGCCGATACCCCAGAAAGCGCCAGTGGGCTTTTTGATGACCTTTCTGAGGGGCCGGATCATGAGCTCGTCAATGCCTACTGTATGCATCGCCTTGGAAAGTGCGGTGACCAGTGCGATTACGAGCATGATACCAAACAGTTCCCCATTGGATGCGATGACCGCGTTGTTCAGGATCTGGACCGATGAAACGATATTTCCCGTGTAAGCGAGGCCGATCAGAAGGATTCCGACCACGCAGGGGATAACGATCTCTTTTTTGAAAATGAGGAAGATCAGGATGAGGATCGTCATTATAATAAAAATATAATGAACCAGAGACAGAGTAACCATAAGCGTTCTCCTTTTGTTTAAACAAAAATGACGGCCGACAACATGGAAATGCTGATGCTGACACGACAGGATACTTCAGACAGAGACGCCACAGAAGAAAGAAACGGGGGTCAAAAAACTCCTCCCTCTCTGATACTCTGCCCCGATAAAGTAGAATGTTAGCACAGGATTATCGTTATGTCAATAATTCCGCCGGAAAATTATAATCCTTCAGGAAAGGTATTGACAAAAGAAAAGAAAAAAATTATGGTGGTTTCAAATGAGAATACTGTTCTTTCATTATATTAAGAAATTATATAAGACGGGACAGATGATCAGACTGAAAAGAAAAGGAGAAACTGCCATGAAGAAAGTGATTATTGCAGGAGGCGGCTGGTCTGGGTGTGCGGCTGCGATCGAGGCGCATAAGCAGGGCGCCGATGTTACCTTACTGGAAAGAACGGATATGCTGCTCGGAACAGGCCTGGTAGGCGGCATCATGAGGAACAACGGCAGGTTTACCGCAACGGAGGAGATGATCGCAATGGGAGGCGGAGAGCTGTTCAGCGTCATCGATCAGAATCTCCGTCATAAGAATGTCGAGTTCCCCGGTCACGCGCATGCGGATCTGTACGACGTCGCTACTATTTCCGGCGCGGTCACCAGATATATCCGCTCCCTTGGCATCCATGTCTGCATGCAGGCGAGGATCACAAAGCTTCAGAAGGATGGTGACAGTATCGTCAGCATTGAAGATGCGGATGGGAATGTTTATGAAGGCGATGTATTCATTGATACGACGGGAACGGCCGGCCCGATGAATAACTGTTCGAAATACGGGAACGGCTGCGCCATGTGTATCCTGAGATGCCCCAGCTTCGGCGGGCGCGTATCGGTAACCGGCCTTGCCGGAGTGGAGGAGATGCAGGGAAAGAAAGCGGACGGGAGCATTGGTTCCATGAGCGGTTCCTGTAAGCTTCTGAAGGAATCTCTTGCGCCGGAGATCGTAGAGGAGCTGGATGAGAAAGGCGTGGTGGTCTATCCCATCCCGCAGGAGCTGAGGGAAGATCATCTGGGGATCAAATGCTGCCAGCAGTATGCCCTGCCGCAATTCCGTGACAATATCGTCCTGCTGGATACGGGCCATGCGAAGCTGATGACGCCGTTCTACAACCTGGAGACGCTGCATAGCATACCGGGCTTTGAGAATGCCCGCTATGAAGATCCTTATGCAGGCGGAAAGGGAAATTCCATGCGCTATTTTGCCATGGCTCCGAGAAGCAATGCTCTGAAAGTGGAAGGCGTGGATAACCTGTTCTGTGCCGGAGAGAAGGCGGGGCTTCTGGTGGGACATACGGAAGCGATCGTGACGGGCGTGCTGGCAGGTTATAACGCTGTCCGCTATGCAGAGGGAGAAGAGCTGCTCGTGCTGCCGGAAAGCACCCTGATCGGGGATGCCATCGCCTATGTGAAAAAAGAGATGGAGACCGAAGAAGGACGTTCCCGGAAATACACGTTTTCAGGCTCCGTTTATTTTGAAAGAATGAAGGAAAATGGACGCTACAGCACGGATCCCGCTGAAATAGGCGCCTGGGTGGAGCAGGCCGGCTTGACTGGCGTGTTTGACAGGAAGTAAGGAGACAGGAGGCAGGTTCATCAGTAGCTGAGAAAGGATCGGAATGGAAAAACAGATCAATATCATAACGATCAGCCGTCAGTACGGGGCGGGCGGCGGCGAGTTGGGCGTCCGGCTCTCCCGGAAGCTGGGGATTCCGTTATATAATCATCAAATCCTGTCAGAAATCTCTAAAGGGACAGGGATACGTGAGAATATCCTCCGGGCGGCGGATGAGAGCATGAACGATTTCCAGACCAACAGGCTGATCGAGTTTCTGCCCCGGGAAGAACGGAAGGCCCTGGAGTCGGATACCGTCTTTAACCAGAAAACTCTGTATACCATCCAGGAGAATACCATCCGCAGGCTGGCGGAGAAAGGTCCATGTATCTTTGTGGGCCGCCTGGCCGATCATGCCCTGCGGGAAAGGGACGATGTACTGTCCGTTTTTCTTTATGCGGCAAAGGGATGGCGTATCCTGCGGATGATGCAGATAGAAAACGCTTCCCATGATGAGACCGCAAGGAAGCTCCGGCGTGTGGACAGGGAACGGAGAAATTACTGTAAATATTATACGGGACGGGAGTGGGAAGACTGCAGCAAGTATGAATATATGTTCAACAGCGGTTCCATGAAGCTGGAAACCATAGCGGAAATACTCTGTCAGGAGGTGAGACCGGATCGATGAAAAGCATTGCGTTGGAAGCGGAGGATATCCTCCTGCGGGAACGGATCGGACAAAAACTGGCAGAGGCGTTAAAGGTGCATTGCTACGGAAAGGAATTGACAGCGTTGGCCGCGCGGGAAAACGGCATACGGGAGGACCTGGCGGCGCGTCTGGATGAAGCCACCGAAAAAAGCCTGCCTCTTTTCTCCCTGGGCGCCCGTTATGTACAGAAGAAACGGGAAGCGGATGATCCAGAAGATTATCTTTTTGCCTGTACGGCGAAGCTTATCACACAGCTTGCCGGAGAAGGATCGTGTGTGATCCTGGGACATGCGGCCTCCTATACCCTGCGGAATATGCCGGAGGTATTCCGGATCCGCCTTTTCAGCGGAGATCAGGCGGGCAATAAGGGATATGAGCGTTATTACAGTTACCATACGGGAACAGACTGGAGTACGAATGAAAATGTGGATCTGGTGCTGAACGTGCGGAAACTGCCGGATGAAAAGATCGTGGAGAAGCTGATCCGCCTGTACAGAATAGCCGGAAAGACATCCGGCGAATAAACTGAGATGCAAAAGAGAGGACAATGTGCCGGTTTGTGACTGCCAGGCAGCGCCAAACCGGCACTATTTTTAAAAGATAAAGCTGAAAAGCAGCACCAGCAGGGCGATGAGCCCGCCTGCACCCAGAAGGAAGGTGCACAGACATCCCATACAGCCGCCCCTTCTGTATGGTCCCGGCCCCCAGCCGGGCCTGGGCGGCCTTCCCATCGGTGGTCTCCTTATGGGGCGCCGCCCCATGCCGGGACCTCTGCCCGGCCCTCCGTATGGTCCTCCGTGCGGTCCCATACCCGGCCCTCCGTGCGGTCCTATGCCCGGTCCTCCGTGCGGTCCGCCGCCCGGTCCCATGCCGGGACCGCCATGATGTCCTCCAGGTCTTGGCATTCGATCATCTCCTTATCCTTGTTTTACACATATTTTCAGGTTCCCATGACATCAGCTTAACACATTTTTGGCGGGTTCACAATGACTGTTAAAGGACTCCTGTTTGTTGACAAGTGAGCGCGGGTGGGATATCATACTGACGGCAAACGGATGAGAGAAAGGATGGCGGTCAGTGTTCAGTTATCATTTTCAGAATAAAAATTCCAGAAAAAGGCGTTCTGCACGGAACCGGTGGATGGCGGCGGGACTGCTGGCCCTCCTGGCGGCGCTGTCCGGCTGTGGGAGGATGGATCTGGAAGCACAGAAGGCGGAAGACAGTTTCTTTTCCATGAACACCTATATGACGTTCACCGCTTACGGGGAAAATGCGACGAACGCGCTTGAGGATGCAAGGGCGCGGGTGGAGGCGCTGGAGGGGCTGTGGTCTGTTACGGATGAGGGCAGCGAGATTTACAAGGCCAATCACAGCGGCGGTGAAGCGGTCCTTGTCAGCGGGGAAACGGCAGAACTGGTTTCCTTTTCTCTTGAGATGGCCCAAAAAACGGACGGCGCGCTTGACCCGGCCATTTACCCGGTACTGGAGGCCTGGGGATTTACCACGGATACGAAGCAGGTGCCTTCGCAGGAGGAGATTGATTCCCTCCTGAAAAATGTGGATTATGAAAAAATAACGCTGGATGGTGATCTTCTGACGGTGCCGGAAGGAATGGAGATCGACATGGGCGCGGTGGGAAAGGGTTATGCAGGAGACCTGGCGGCGGAAGCGGTCAGGGCGCGGGGCATAGAGTCTGCCATCCTCAGTCTGGGAGGAAACGTGCAGGCGGTGGGCAGCAGACCGGATGGGACCGACTGGCGCATCGGGCTGAGAAGCCCGTGGAATGATGGCAATATCGGTGTGCTCCGGGTCAGCGGTTCCGCTGTGGTCACATCTGGAGGCTATGAAAATTATTTTGAGGATGAAGAGGGGAACGTTTACTGGCATATCCTCGACCCGAAAACAGGTTATCCGGCGGACAGCGGTCTACTGTCCGTCACCATTGTGTGCCCGCAGGGGCGGATGGGGGATGCGCTTTCCACGGCTCTTTTTGTGATGGGCCCCAAAAAGGCTGAGGAATACTGGAGGCAGGATGGAAGCTTTGAGATGATCCTGATCACGCAGGAGGGGCAGATACTGGTGACGGAAGGGCTGTCAGGCCGGTTTAAGCTGGGCGAAGGCCGCAGGGAGGAGATGGTCGTCCTTTCGCGCTGAAGGTCCGCGATTGAAACCTTTCAGGCAGAATGCTTGAGGAAAGGACGCGCGGAGTTTTGTGTTGTCAGAAAAAGGAGTATGGACAGGATGCGGTATTATCTTGCCCCCATGGAGGGGATCACAGGCTATATTTACAGGCGTGCGCAGCACGACCTGTTTTGTGCCTTCGATAAATATTTTTCGCCCTTTCTCGCGCCGAGACAGAAGAAAGTGTTCAATTCCAGGGAGACCAGGGACATTCTGCCGGAAAATAACGGAGGGATGTATCTGGTGCCGCAGCTTCTTACCAACCGGGCAGAGGATTTCATCCGGGCGGCGAAAAAGCTGGAGGAATACGGTTATCATGAGGTGAACCTGAACCTGGGCTGTCCTTCCGGCACGGTGGTCTCCAAGGGAAAGGGAGCGGGGTTTCTCGGGCAGCCGCAGCTTCTGGAAAGATTCCTGGAGGAGATATTTTCCGCTTTTCCCGCTCCCAAAAGCGGAGGGAGCGGATTGGAGATTTCCATCAAGACCAGACTTGGAATGGAGGATGCGGAGGAGTTTTCCAGGCTGATGGAATTGTACCGGCGTTATCCGTTAAAGGAGCTGATCGTTCATCCGCGGGTTCGGGAAGATTATTATGAGAATCATCCGGACTGGGATGCCTTTGACAGGGCTTTGTCTGAAGCGCCCTTTCCGGTTGTGTATAACGGGGATCTTTTTACCATTGAGGATATGGCGCGCTTTCAGGAGCGTTTCCCGTCTGTGGAGACGGTGATGCTCGGCCGTGGAGCGGTGGCGGACCCTTCCCTGATCCGTCAGCTGAAGGGCGGAGCACCGCTTTCCAGAAAGGAGCTTGAGCGTTTCCTGGACCGCCTGGCCGGGGATTATGCAGAGGCGCTTTCCGGCGAGCGGGATGTGCTTTTTAAGCTGAAAGAGCTGTGGTCCTATTTGGGGAAACTGTTTCCAGAGGGCGGTGCGGAGCTGAAAAGGATCCGAAAGGCAGGACAGCTTTCGGAATACCGGGCCGCGGTAAGCAGCCTGTTACGCTCCCTTGGTTGAGTGTGAGGGCTGGCAGGGCAGCCTTTTAAAGGAAGCTGACGGGGAGAAAAACGGGAAGGAGTGGATGCAAGGGATGCTGACAGCGGTAATCCTGCTCATGTTTTTTTTGTGGATGTACCGGAAGAAGGTCACTTATAATCCTTATGATGAAAAATACAGCCACAGCTCTTATTATGACTGCATTTATACCAAACCGGAAAAATGTACGTCGGAAATCCTATCCGCTATTCATCAGATGGCGGGACAAAAGCGGCTGCTGCCGGGCGTGAGCCTGTCTGGACACAACGGAGCCGACCTGCTCCTGGTCCATGAATCCGGCATCTATGCGGTCACTTCCGCCAACCTTGCGGGAACGGTCTCGGGGAATCCTTCGGGAAGATACTGGATACAGTCTTTCCGTGACCGCTTTCCGGCCTGCCGGAATTATTTTTACAGCCCGTTTCTGATCAATAAAAGAAGCCTTGACCTGGTGCAGTGGGAGTGCCGGGACATGCCTGCTCTGCCCTGTTATTCTCTGGCAGTATTCGGCCCTGAGGGAACGCTCCTGACCTCGGGAAGCCTGGGAGAAAACCGCTGGGCGGTGACCCTGCAGGAGTTCCCTGCGCTGATGGCGGGCATCATGCGCCACAACAGACGTTATCTGAAAGCGGAGCAGGTGGAGCTGATCTATGCGAGGCTGGCCGGAAAGGAGGGAAGCTGCGGTTGACCGCCATGCCAAGCTCGATGCCGGGCTGGAGCCCGTCCTCTCGCTTGCGGCTGACCGCCGTATGCCCGATCAGACAGGACCTCCTCTGCAAGCAAGCTTGCGCCGTATGTCCTGTCTGATCGGGCGCATGGCGGTTTTTGAAACAAAATTTTACAAACCTCTTTGCAGATTGGTTCAGAAAAGGTATAATTGCTTGGAACGGCAGGTCGTTTTCAGGGTGTGCCGGAACATTAGCTGGAGGAGATATGACAAACGATATTGTACTAAAGAGCAACAGATATGGCGTGAATCTGATCCTGAATGACAAGCTCCCGTTTTCAGAGCTGGTAAAGCAGGTGGGGGAGAAGTTTAAGGGAACGGAAAAGTTTTTCGGAAATGCGAAGATGGCGATCTCCTTTGAGGGAAGAGAACTGTCGGAGCAGGAGGAAAGGGAGCTTCTTGACGCCATTACGGAAAATTCCTCCATCCAGATCGTCTGCGTTATGGATCATGATACACAGATGGAGGAGCAGATGAGGCAGCGTGTGGAGCAGGCGGCCTCAGGTAGCGGAAATATGCGGCGGGAGCCTGCGTCGCCTGCCATGGAAATTTCCGCAGGAGAGCAGGCCGGACCGGAATCCGATTTTTACAAGGGAAACCTGCGTTCGGGGCAGATACTGGAAAGCGTTTCCAACGTGACACTGATCGGAGATGTGAATCCAGGCGCACGGATCGTTTCTCAGGGGAACATCGTCATCCTGGGCTCCCTGAGGGGAAATGCCTGGGCTGGAGCCGGAGGAGACAGCCGCTGCTTTATTTTCGCTCTGGACATGAAGCCGATCCAGCTCCAGATCGGGGATTACATCGCCAAGAGCCCGGACCGGGAGAAGGAAAAGAAAAGGCTTCTTCGAAAAGGAAAGAATGAGGAAGCAGACATCCCCCGGGTCGCTCTGGTCAGGGACGGCAACATCTGTATTGAGCCGATGACGAAGGGTTGTCTGGACCAGATATGAATAAGGTTGAGGAAAAGGCAGAAGGGCGTTTTGCCCATGCCTAAGAAAGGAACAGCAGGAGGAATCAGTAAATGAGTGAAGTGATCGTAATTACATCAGGAAAGGGCGGCGTCGGGAAGACGACGACAACCGCAAATGTGGGTACCGGCCTTGCGATGCTGAATAAAAAGGTAGTCATGATCGATACGGATATCGGTCTGAGAAATCTGGATGTGGTGCTCGGCCTGGAAAACCGGATCGTATACAATCTGGTCGATGTGGTGGAAGGGAAATGCCGCTTGAAGCAGGCGATGATCAAGCATAAAAAGTATCCGGATCTGTACCTGATCCCGTCCGCACAGACGCGGGATAAGGATTCGGTGACGCCGGAGCAGATGAAGGAGTTGGTGGATGAGCTTCGCCAGGATTTTGACTATATCCTGTTAGACTGTCCCGCCGGGATCGAGCAGGGATTTAAAAACGCCATTGCCGGAGCGGACCGGTCATTGGTGGTGACCACGCCGGAGGTTTCCGCTATCCGCGATGCGGACCGTATCGTAGGCCTTCTGGAGGCGAATGAAATGAAGCGGATCGACCTCATCATCAACCGTATCCGCATGGATATGGTAAAGCGCGGGGATATGTTGAAAGTGGAGGATGTGTGCGATATTCTGTCTATCCCTCTGATCGGCATCATCCCCGATGACGAGCAGATCGTCGTTTCTACGAACAACGGCGAGCCCCTGGTGGGAAGCAGCTGTCCGGCGGGAAAAGCATATTCCAACATCTGCCATCGGATCATTGGGGAAGAGGTTCCTTTTATGAATCTGGATGCCAGAAAAGGAATGCTCGGCGTACTGAAAGGATTGTTTGGGATGAACTAGGGGAGAGGCAGGTAATCAATTATGGGACTTCTGGATTTTTTTAACAGGAAAAGCTCCAGTGAGGTTGCAAAGGACCGTCTGAAGCTGCTTCTGGTGTCAGATCGTGTCAACTGTTCACCGGAAGTGATGGAAATGATCAAAAACGATATTATCGAAGTGATTTCCAAATATATGGATATTGACGCGCAGGGGTTGGATATCCAGATCTCCGAATCGGATGCGGATGCAGGCGGCGGTTCCACGGGACCTGTGCTGTTCGCCAATATCCCGATCCGTGAGGTGAAGCACAATGCGGGAAAGAACCGCAGAAAGAAGGGATAATTCCCGCACATCGAAAGGAGAGATCATGATGGCAAAAGAAGAGAACTATCTGGATGCGTTTCGTGATACGGACCCGGAATTTTATTCGTTTTTCATAAACTTCGCAGAAAAGGAAGTGGTCGAAGAAAAGGACAGGGGGCTGGATGAGAGGACCCGGTACATGGCGATATTGGCGGCGCTTCTCGGCTGTCAGGGAAAGGAACTGTTTGAGAAGATCCTGCCGCAGGCCCTTGACGCGGGAGTGACACCTGTGGAAGCGAAGGAGATCATTTATCAGGCTGCGGCCTATCTGGGGATCGGCAGAGTGTATCCTTTTCTGGAGATCGCCAATGCGGTGATGGAAAAGAAAGACATCTTCCTTCCTCTTCCGCCGCAGGGAACCACCACTCCGGAGGACCGTGTGGAAAAGGGAGAAGCAAAACAGGTGGAGATCTTCGGGGAAGGCATGCGCGGATTTTCCCGGTCCGGACCGGAAGAAAGCAAACACATCAATCGCTGGCTGTCCGGAAACTGCTTTGGGGATTATTATACCAGGAACGGGCTGGATAACAGACAGCGTGAGATGATCACTTTCTGTTATATCGCCGCACAGGGCGGATGTGAGCCGCAGCTTCTCAGCCATGCGGCGGGGAATATGAAGGTGGGAAACGATAAGCAGTTCCTCATCAACGTGATTTCTCAGTGCATGCCCTATATCGGTTATCCCCGCACGCTGAATGCGGTCCGCATCATCAATGAAGCGGCCGGAAACGGGAAATAAGGGAAAGGTCATGGCAGCGGAAGGGAACGTATTTGACGGGATACTGGAGTTTGGGGGAACCTGGAGAAGCTACCAGAAAAGGATACTGGATGAGGCGGATGTTTACCTGAAGGACGGAAAGGTGCACATTGTGGCAGCGCCGGGAGCCGGGAAAACGACCCTCGGCATTGAGCTGATCCGCAGAGTGGGAAAGCCCTGCCTGATCCTCTCTCCGAGGATCGTCATCCGTCAGCAGTGGCTGGAACGGATCGAAGGTTCTTTTCTGGCGGATTCCGTATCGGACGGCTGTCTTTCCAATGATATCCGGAAGCCGGGTCTGGTAACCTCTCTGACTTACCAGACCCTTTTTTGCGCGATGAACAGGAAGGAAGAGACGGAGGAGGACGGAGACGGCGCATACAGGGAGCAGACGGATTTCCGGGATTTCTCTTTTCTGGAGAAAGTGAGGGAAGCCGGCGTCGGGACCATCTGCCTGGACGAATGCCATCATCTGAAAAATGAGTGGTGGAAGGCCCTGGAG
Source organism: Candidatus Eisenbergiella merdipullorum (assembly GCA_019118445.1). Lineage (GTDB taxonomy): Bacteria > Bacillota > Clostridia > Lachnospirales > Lachnospiraceae > Eisenbergiella > Eisenbergiella merdipullorum. Next base: position 15,128 of record DWYY01000004.1, read on the forward strand.
GTTTTCATGGCAGAAATGAAGGGTGCGGCAGTGATCGCCCTGACAGCCACGCCGCCCTATGATTCCGCCCCTGCTCAGTGGGAACGGTATATCCGCATGTGCGGACCCATCGACGCGGAGATCACGATCCCAGAGCTGGTAAAGGAAGGCAGCCTCTGTCCCCATCAGGATTATGTTTGGTTCAATTATCCGGACAGGGAAGAAGAAAAGAAGATAAACGGCTTTCGGAAAGAGGCGGACGCCATGTACCGGGAGCTTCTTGCGGATGAAAAACTGAAGGAAGCCGCCGCTTCACACAGAGGGCTTCCGGATTATGAGGGAAATGTTGACCGTATGCTGGAGGATCCCGGTTATCTGTCCGCCCTGCTGATCTACTGTCGGTCGGCGGGGATCTTTTTTCCCGAAAAATGGAGGAAGGTGCTTACGGTCAGGAAACTGCCGGAGATGTCGGAAGCCTGGATGGAAAAATTCCTGCAGGGTTTTCTTTTCGACGATACGGACAGCTATTCCTGCTCGGCAGAATACCGGGAAAGCCTGATCCGGAGGCTGAAAGCCGCAGGGCTGATCGAGAAACGGAAGGTCAGTTTCCTTGTCAACGCCAAGATTGAAAAAATGCTCATAAACAGCAGGGGAAAGCTGGACAGCATCCGGCAGATCGCAGAGCTGGAATACCGGTCGATGGGAAACCGGCTTCGCCTTCTGATCCTGACGGATTACATCCGTGGAGAGTACAGAAGTGCCGTCGGAGCCCCGGAAAAGGAGATCCGCTCGATCGGCGTGCTGCCTGTGTTTGAACTGCTCAGGAGGCAGGAAAAGGGCTGGAAGCTCGGCATTCTGTGCGGGAGCATGGTCGTGATCCCCAAGGATGCGGTGGGAGCTTTTGCGCGGCAGGCCGGGATCGCGGAGGAGAAGCTGCTTGTTTCCTGCAGGACGCTTACGGGCCGGGAGGAAGGAAAAACCGGATATGTGGAGGTGGAAGCCGGCGGAAAGCTACCGCTTTATACCAGGGTGATGACCGCGCTGTTTGAAGAAGGGGAAATAGAGATCCTGGTGGGGACCAAATCCCTGCTGGGAGAGGGCTGGGACGCCCCTTGTGTCAATACTCTGATCCTTGCCAGTTTTGTGGGCTCCTATGTGCTTGGAAATCAGATGAGAGGGCGGGCGATCCGGATCTATGAAAAGGTTCCCGATAAGGTGAGTAATATCTGGCACCTGGTCTGTCTGTCAAGTCCAAGGGAAGAGGGGGAAAAACGGCTGTCAGGGATTCCAGATCCCGCCCTTTCCGAGGACTTTTGTACGCTTGGCCGGAGAATGGAGGGGATCCTGGGCCTGTCCTATGACGGGACAACCATAGAAAACGGCATGGAAAGACTGACGGTCATCAGGCCGCCCTATACCAGAAAGCATGTGGAAGGGATCAACAGGGAGATGGCGATCCGGAGCGGCCGGCGGGATACGGTGGCGAAGCAGTGGAAGGACGCGGTGAGCGTCTATGAAAAGATGGACGTGGCTGATGAGTGCGCCGCAGGAAAGGAAACGCTGAGGCCCGGCATGATATTCGTAAATGCCCTTGCGGTGCAGCTTCTGCTGATCGCGCTGGAGGCGCTGAACATTCTGGGAAGTATCTCGCCCGGAAGCTTTTCAGGCAGAGCCCGTCTGTTCTATCTGGGAACCGTATTATTTGCTTTGGGGACGGTGTTCTTAGGCGGGCGGATCGTAAAGTATCTCACTCCCCAGCGGTATTTTTCCGCCATCGGAAAAGGCATGCTGAACGTCCTGAAAAAAGCGGGCGAGATCACCTCGGAATGCGCCGTGAAAACAAAGGAAGAAGAAGGATATCTGTTTGCCGCCTGGCTGAAGGGAGGAACGGACCGGGAAAAAACGGTATTTGCGGATTCTCTTACCCAGATGCTTTCGCCTGTGGACAATCAGAGGTACCTGCTCTGTCAGGGACGGGGCGCCATTTTCGGACATTACTACTGTGTGCCGCAGCTCTTTTCCGGCTCCAGGGAGAAGGCGGAAGCCTTCCGGAAGGGGATGGAACCCTGGATCGGAAGATACCGTCTCGTCTATACGCGGAATCCGGAAGGACGGAAGATCCTGCTGAAGGGAAGGGCGAGGGCGTTTGCCAATAAGAATGAGCGCAGGCTCTGCCGCAGGAAAAAGGTGAAAAGCGCTCTGGAATAAAAAATGAGATAAAACCCCATATATTGACAAGTGAAGAGGTATACTATACTATATATAGTGCGCATCATAAAAAGGAGAAACAGGATGGAGGTTTGGATATGAATGTACGGAAACGAAGCGGCAAAGTGGTTCCCTTTGACGCCGGATTTATTTCCAGGGCGGTCAGTCTCGCGGCTGCTGCCGCCGGAGAGCATGACGAGGAGGCCGCCGCACGCATCACAGAGGCCGTGACGGAGAAGCTGCGAGCCAGAAAAGAGGAGATCTGGGACATCGAAACGATCCAGGATACGGTGGAGGAAACTCTGTTCGAGCAGAAACATTACCAGACGGCGAAGGCGTATATCAGATACCGCCTGGAAAAGGAAAAAGAACGCGCGGGCGGCGTGCGGCAGGAAGGGCTTCTGTCCCGTGAATTTTTAAGCCCCTATAAGCATGCGCCCAATCCCATGGAACAGCTCGGGGCGTTCGTCTATACCCGTACCTATTCCAGGTTCCTTCCCCGGCTGGGCCGCAGGGAATTCTGGTGGGAGACGGTGCGCCGCGCGGTGGAATACAACTGCTCTCTGGCACCCACCTCAAGGGAGGAAGCGGAGAAGCTGTATGACAACATCTATCATATGCGGCAGTTCCTGTCCGGCCGTACCCTGTGGGTGGGCGGGACGCCGGTGGCTGACCAGTATCCGATGGCGAACTACAACTGCGCCTTTACCGTGATCGACAGTTTTTCCGCCTATCACGACCTGTTCTATCTGCTCATGGTGGGAAGCGGCGTGGGTGTGCGCGTCCTGCAGTCAGACGCCGAACAGCTTCCCCCCGTGCGCACGGACCTGAAGATCCTTCACAAGTCCTATGACCCCAAGCCTGCGGGAGAGCGGCTGGAGTATACAGACCTGACCTTCAGCCGTGACGTGACGACACTTACCATCGGGGATTCCAAGGAAGGCTGGGCGCAGGCGCTGACCCACTATTTTGACATCCTGACCAACCGGGAGTACCGGGGCATCGAGGGCCTGGTGGTGGTCTATGATTCCATCCGCCCCAAGGGAGAGCGCCTGAAAACCTTTGGAGGAACGGCCAGCGGCTATGGATCCATGATGACGATGATCGACAAGATCCATAAGGTGATCACGGCGGCAGGAAGCCGGGAAGGCGCGCAGTGGGTATCCTTAAAGCCCATCGACCTCCTGGATATCGCCAATATCATCGGGGAAAACGTGGTGTCCGGCGGCGTGCGCCGAACCTCAGAGATTGGCCTGATCGACGCGGACGACGAGACCTGCATCCAGGCCAAGAGCCACCTGTACCGCCAGGTGAACGGCCGCTGGGAGATCGATAGATCGATCGCCCACCGGCAGATGAGCAACAACTCCATCTATTACCGCCAGAAACCCACGAGAGAAAAGCTGCACTGGCATCTGCAGCAGATGCGTTATTCCGGGGAGCCCGGCTGGATCAACGAGGAAGCAGGGGCAAAGCGCAGACCCAACTTTAACGGCTGCAATCCCTGCGGGGAAATCCTGCTGGACAGCCATGGCCTGTGCAACCTGACCACGTTGAACGTGATGGGATTTGTGACGGATGGGAAACTGGATAAAAGGGCGCTTATGGAGGCGCAGCGGCTGTCGGCGCGGGCAGGCTACCGCATGACCTGCCGGGAGCTGGAAATGTACAGCTGGAACAGAGTACAGCAGCGTGACCGCCTGCTCGGCTGCTCCCTGACCGGCTGGCAGGATATGGTGAACGCTACGGGCATGGAGCGGGAAGAACAGGTCGTCCTGCTTGAAGAGCTGAGGGAGACTGCCCACAGCGCGGCAAAGGAGATCGCGGCAAGACTGGGAGGCAAGGAGCCACTGCTCGTGACAACCATCAAGCCGGAAGGCACCCTGTCCCTGCTTCCCACGGTATCCAGCGGCGTACATTATTCTCATGCTCCGTATTATATCCGCAGGATCCGCATCACTGCCACGGACCCGCTCTGCCGGGTCTGCGAGGATCTGGGCTATCCGGTGCTCCCCGAGGTGGGACAGGATCCGGACGATCCGGTGACCAAGGTGGTGGAATTCCCGGTGAAGGCTCCGGCCGGACGGGTCAAGGCGGACGTGTCCGCAGTGGAACAACTGGAAAATTATAAAATGTTCATGCAGCATTATGTGGATCATAACTGTTCCATTACCGTCCATGTGAGGGACCATGAGTGGGATGAGGTGGAACAGTGGGTGTGGGATAACTGGGACGATGTGGTGGCTCTTTCCTTCCTGAGCTATGACGACAGCTTCTATGAGCTGCTGCCCTATGAAGCAATCGACGAGGCGGAATATGAACGCCGCCGCGCGGCCATGAGGCCCTTCAACCCGTCCCTTCTTTCCCGCTACGAGCACGACGAGACGGAGCTCGATATCGGGGATCCCGAATGCGCAAACGGCGTCTGCCCGGTGCGGTGAGCCAAAATATAAACGGCCGTTGCAGACGTCAGGGAGAAGAGCCGTACAGGCGGCGGAAAGGATAAATATGGAACAGACGATCACAAAAGAAAAGCTGGAGAAATTCCAGAAGGATTTTCATGAAGAAAAGCAGAATGAAATAGCGATGCATGCGGTGACGGAGAACGGCCTGCATGCTTCGGCGCAGGATAACGAGGCGGCACGCAGGATGCGTCATGTGTTTTCTATCAGCCTCAAGCAGGGAGAGGTCACGAACCAGAAGCAGAGCGGACGGTGCTGGATGTTTGCGGCGCTGAATGTGTTCCGGTTTGAAGTGATCAAAAAGCTGAATCTGGAGACCTTTGAACTGTCCCAGAACTACACACTCTTCTATGACAAGCTGGAAAAAGCAAATTATTTTCTCGAGAGCATCCTGGAGACCCTGGATGAACCCACCAACGGAAGGCTGGTCTCCTTCCTGCTTGGCGCCCCGATGAACGATGGGGGACAGTGGGACATGCTCTGCAACTTGATCGATAAGTATGGTCTGGTGCCCAAGGACGCCATGCCGGAAACGAAGGCTTCTTCCGCAACGAACGAGATGGATGCCTGCTTGACCAGAAAGCTGCGGGAAGATGCCTGCCGCCTGCGCACAGCGCATAAGGAAGGCGTTTCCATGGAAGAACTCCGTGCGAAAAAAGAGTCTATGCTGGAGGAAATCTACCGAATCCTGTGCATCTGTCTGGGAGAGCCCCCGAAATCTTTTGATTTCGAAGTGGAGGACAAGGACGGTAAGTTCATCCGTGACTGCGCCCTGACACCCCAGGAATTTTATAATAAATATGTGGGATTCCCGCTGCAGGATTATATCAGTCTGATCAATGCGCCCACTGCGGACAAACCTTATCACAGAAGCTACAGCGTGAAGTTTCTTGGAAACGTAAAGGAGGGACGTCCGGTCCGCTATCTGAATCTGGATACGCAGGAACTGAAAAAGGCGGCCATCGCCCAGTTAAAAGACGGAGCGCCCGTGTGGTTCGGATGTGACGTTGGAAAGGAATCCACCCGTGAAGGCGGCATCATGGATACCGGCGTGTATCAGTTGGAAACTTTGCTTGGCGTGAAGTTCGGCATGACCAAGGCCGAGCGCCTGGACTATGGCGAAAGTCTGATGACCCATGCCATGGTGTTCCAGGGCGTCAACCTCGATGAAGAAGGAAACCCCAACCGTTGGCGCGTGGAAAACAGTTGGGGCGACAAGGCGGGAGAGAAAGGCTACTACGTGATGAGTGACTCCTGGTTTGACGAGTACATGTATCAGGTTGTGGTGAATAAGAAATATCTGCCCGTTGAATTCATTAAGGAGTATGAGTCGGAGCCCATCATGCTCGAGCCCTGGGATCCCATGGGATCACTGGCTCTGATGGTCTGACGATTTCTACAGTGTGTTCAGATAAGTAAGTGGGAAAGGTCCGGCGCATGAGAGCTTTATGCCGGTCCTTTCCCATTCTCCTTTTTTTCCTTCTCATTCTCTTTCCTGGGTTCAATGTGGACAAAAGAAAAGTATTTCAGCCAAGAAAAATAGTTAATAATTATGGAAAAAATCCCTGTCTCATGATAAAATAACGTAAAAAGGCAGAGAAAAGTGAAAAAAGCAGGCATATAGCTGGAAATACCGTATAATGGTCTGAAGGCTCTGCTTCTTTTTGTCCGCGGATACGAATGAAAGAGGGGGTATTTGTGTCCGCCGGACGGCAGCTCAAGGTTTATTTTTCTGGGGAAAGGAAGGGAAAACTGCTTTTATGAGCCGATTAAAAATCAGTACGCCGGATCAGGCTCAGCTCACCGTAGAACGGCTGTATAAGGATCTGGAGCGTCAT
>DWYY01000052.1 GCA_019118445.1 Candidatus Eisenbergiella merdipullorum
ACAGTATTAGTTGTCATTGCGCTGGTGATTCTGCTTGTTCCCATAGCGATTGAGGGCTGGAACCGTTTTCTAAAATCACTTGGTCTCATTCAAAAGAAAACCCTGCAGGAAAAACAGCGTGAGAAAGAGATTACTGAAATCTATGAAAAGATATCCTGCGTACAGACGGATATCGTCGGGAAGCAGGCAGAATACCACGCACAATCCATTGAGATACGGGATGGCCTGGCAAAAGACCAGGCGGAGCTGAGGCAGAAGCAGAAGGAGATCCAGGCCGATGTGAAACAGATGTCGGACATGCTGCAGGATTATATCCGGAAGGACGACAAAAAAACGATCGCTACGCTCCGGACAACACTGTGGCAGCTCCATAAGGGTTTCATGGATCAGGGATATGTCACGCCTGACGGGCTGAAAACCTTTAAAGAATTGGGAAAGGTCTACGAGGAAGCCGGTGGAGATGATATCTATCATGATAAGCTGGAGCCGGAAGTGCTTTCTCTGGAAATCAGATATCCGGATGGAAGCATCTATGAAATGAAAGGATGATGATTATGGAATTACTGAATGCAATCCCCGCATGGCTTATCATTGGCGTGCTGATTGTCATTATTCTGACGATCATTGCAATGGCGGTAGCCTATTTCAAAAACCGTTCTGTGGAGGACATCCGGACCGATGTGTACCAGCTTATTTTGAAGGCGGAACACATGTACGAAGAATCCGGATCAGGAAAACAGAAAATGAAATGGGTGGTAAGCCAGGCACGAAAACTCCTGCCTACATGGCTGCAGGCCTTGCTCTCTGAAGAAACATTGGAAAATATTATCCAGGCATGGTTCGACGGAGTGAAGGATCTGCTCGACGATGGGAAAATGAATCATTCAGAAAAATAATATAGGGGCGGGAGACCGTCCCTTTTCTTTTTGGAGGTGTAATAATGCGTATCAATGTACATGCCGGGCATAACCCGGACGGGATGACCGCCTGCGGGGCTATCGGTCTCATACGGGAATCTACAGAGGCACGGGCGGTGAAAGACAGGGTGATCGCACAACTAGCCTCTATGGGGCATACAGTGCGGGACTGCACCTGTAATAATGGCATCAGTCAAAATGACATCCTGCAGAAGATTGTGGCCGCCTGCAACGCCCAGGAGGCTGATCTGGATATTTCAATCCACTTCAACGCTGGCGCACAGTCGGAGGCCGACGGACATACTACAGGGACGGAAGTGTATGTATACAACACTTCTTCCGCGGCCACAGCGTATGCGCAGCAGGTGGTTGACAGCATTGCGGCACTGGGATTCCGAAACCGTGGCATGAAGGAGCGGCAGAGCCTGTATGTCCTGCGGCACACGAAGGCCCCGGCAATGCTGATCGAATGCTGTTTCGTGGACGATCCGGAAGATGTAGCCCTGTACAATGCTGACCGGATGGCGGCGGCCATTGTGGCCGGTATCACGGGACAGGCCGCTGAGACCACGGCGGACGCCGCGAAGCTGGCAGCCATGAGCCAGTCTGAGTTTGTGGACTGGATCGGACAGCTTGCAGCGCAGGATATGAAAACATCCGGTATCCTTGCCAGCGTCACGACGGCGCAGTCTATCTTGGAATCCGGATACGGGAAATCAGAGCTGGCCCTGAACGCCCTCAACCTGGGCGGCATGAAGGCGGAGTTATCCGGAAACACATGGCCGTCTGTCTGGGATGGGAAAATCTACACGAAGGATACGGCGGAGCAGGAGCCGGACGGAACATACATCACCATCAAGGCAGATTTCCGTGCTTATCCTTCTGTAGCTGCATATCTGGCGGATCATTCCGCCTATCTGGCCGGAGCAAAAAAGGGAGATTCCCTGAGATATGCTGGGATTGTCGGATGTAAGGACTATCGAACGGCTTTCCAGATCCTTAAAGACGGAGGGTATGCTACATCAATAGACTACGTGGACAAGCTCTGCACGGTCGTTGAAAAATGGAACCTGACACGGTATGACGGCGCTACGCCGGTTGGGCAGTCAGAAATATACTGGCTCTCTGCGGCAGACGTATATACAGAGGCGGAAGCCGATGCAGTGAAGGTACAGCTTGAACAGGCATGGCCGGGGCTGAATCTACTGAAGCGCCGCGGCATTGTAACCAAGGCATATTAAAAATAGGCGGGAGGGTTATCCTTCCGCCTATTTCTCTTCTCCCGGCTTTACCCGGACAGGGCGTGGCAGTATTATTCTTTAATTATCGCATCTAATTTACGGATTATAGTTTCTGGCTTTCTTATTTCTTTATTGGTGCGTGATGCACAATAATTGCATTCATAGACTTCTGTTATAGGTTTCCCTGCCTGTTCCAATTTAATTCTATCGTACCTTATTTCCTTTTCCTGCCCTCGTAAACTATGGGGGTGGATGTTGTAAGAACTTGGTTGACAAAAATATGAAAATAATGTAAAATAGGCTCACGATAAAAACGGGAGGAGAGGTATATGCATACCCAGTTTAAAGATATTTTCACCAGTCGAGAACTCTTGACTCTTGCGTCGATTGTACAAGTGGGTGATGCAACTTATCGAGAGTTGATGGAAACACAACGTCCGATGTTTGGACATCCCTACTTCGCTGATACTAGAGGACGATTAAGGACAAAACTCGTCCAAATGCAGTGCGAGATAGAAAGCCACGATCCTAAGTTCCCATTTGAATTTATTCAACGGGAATTTCAGTATAAACAACTTATACCGGAACTTAGAAATAAAAGTGTGATTCTTCATATTGCACGTAGCGCGTCGCCGGACATTTTGCCTTACGCTTCAAAATACAAGATTAGGCTTTCAAACAATAATCATGAATTACAACGTCAAATGGTACTTGATTTTGACAAAACACCGCCGTATAGCAATGAACCATATTATGCCATTTTAACATTTGGGGGCCGTGACCAGACTTTTTCAGTTATTCAATTTCCTGAGCCGGGATATGAAGGAATTGCGGAATGTCTGCCTTTACCCCAAATCAGTTTAACTAATGAAAGTGAAAGTACAAAAGTATTTGAACGTAAAAAAGCTGTGTTGAAAAAAGAGTTTTTGGCACATGGAGCGGAGGAAAGTATCTCATGACCAGCACGATCATTCCTTCTCGAATAACGGAAGCTCGGGAAGCCCGTGCCAAATCCATGGAAGAATTAGCCGACAGCATAGGGGTTACAAGGCAGTCAATTTCAAAATATGAAAGGGGTATTATAAAGCCATCGCCAGAAATGTTGCAAGCTATTTCATATAGTCTCGGGTTTCCACCTGATTTTTTTTACAAATTAGAAGCAAAGAGCAACGCAGGAAGCAGCCCATTGTTTTTTCGATCTAATTCTAATATTGCAAAAAAAGTAAAAACCGCCTGCAGATATCAAATAAAATGGACTGATGAAATTAAGAAGCAGCTTGAGAAGTATGTCGATTTTGTAGATCGTGACCTCCCCACAATCGACAAAAATTTTGAGGATTTATCATTTGAGGATATCGAAGAATTGGCGCTGAGTATTCGGAAAGACTGGGGAATAAATGGCGATCCAGTCAATGACTTAATAGGGCTATTGGAAAACAAAGGAGTTATTGTAACACAATTTGCCACCAATAAACTGTGCGCCTTTAAGGGTATTGATGCTTTTTCTTGCTGGAGAGATGGGACACCATATATTTTATATCATTCGATACAGAAAAGCGCTGTGCGTACTAGGTTTAGTATTTTACATGAACTTGGACATTTAATAATGCATAGCTCAATAACAGAAGATGATTCAGTAAAAAAAGAAATTGTTGATATGGCAGATATGCAAGCGGATAGATTTGCCGCTGCTTTTTTGCTCCCTGCCACCTCATTCCCTGAAGATATACGAAGTACTTCACTGATTTCTTTGGAGATGGTTAAAAAGAAATGGGGAGTTGCATTGTCAACGATTATTAAAAGATGTGAAACTTTGGAATTATTAACAGAAAATCAAATAAATTATTTAAAAAGGCAGATGACAACAAAAAAATATTGGCATAAAGAACCGTTGGATGATGTTTTAACGGTTGCTGAACCCGAGATGATACGTGATGCAATCTATCTCTTGATCGATAATGGTATAATTACTAAAACTGCTTTTATAAATGAATCTGGACTATCTGTTGATGATTTAGAATGTATTTGTGGATTACCAGAGGAGTTTTTTGATGATTTCAACAAGCGGAAAAAGCCAATGTTAAGATTAGTAAAAAGCGTATAGAAAATAGACGTTTCGAGAATGTTTTTAGAATAGGCGGAATGTATGTACCAAATTACGAACATTCCGCTTATTCTGGTAATTAGTGAGTTTGCAGATCGCTTACAGGGTGATGTCCGCATCATTCCGGAAGGGAGTGGCGCTGATACCAAGTATTACGCCCAAGTGGGTGCCGATGCAGCCTCAAAAAAACCATTGGGTAGACCTATTATTAATTTTAGGGCAAAAGTCTATAGCGGTGGTTGGGGACAGTCACGGTTCATAATCCCTGAAGGATATAGCACGCTAGAAATTATTTCACTTTCTGGTAATGGAAATGTCTATGGGTACACAGGAGATGAAACAACAGACCCGAGTGGAACCGTGCTGGGATTACTGTCTGTGACAACGTATGATATCAGTGGATACAAAGAATTCGGCGTTCGAGTAAATGGGAATTCCGGTGCTCAATGTATGCTGTACTAGAGCAACATCAATACGATATGCTATAAGCTACACCACCACCTGTACTTGTTGATATTTTTATAACATCTCCTTTTGTGGCGCTGATTTCCGCATACCACGATCCAATGTGTCCAGTAACATCTTTAGTTCCTATTTCTGTCAGATGGACTTCTTCGTTATTAAGAAAGACATGCATATAGTCATTTGTTGTTAGTATTTTTACAGTCGTATCCTTATCAATGACATATTCCGTATTGTTAGGATATGATCCCCCGCTTGATACGCATGCAATATAAGCGATACCACCGCCCCTAAAAGGGAGAACTGAATCTGCACCTCCTGAATTTGTGAAGTGAAGCTTCCCGTCACTGCCAACATAGACATTGAGCGTTTTTATCTCACTAATTACCTGAACAAAAATAACTGATAACCTTTATGTACCGATTCCTCCGTCCCAATATCCGTCAATAACCCCGCCACTTCACGATAAGGCATGGTATATCTCTGGGACAGGTAACGCATAGAAGCGCCCAGCTCACCGTCCGGGCCGCCGTACTGGGAGATGATGAACTGGGCCAGTTTGGCGTTCGGCTCTTTGATGTTGATGGGAAACTGCAGCCGTTTTTCATAATTCCACATTCAGAAGCACCTCCCTTCCCAGGGGAGAGGGGTAAGGCCCCATTTCCATTCCTTGCTGCATGCTTCGGCGGCAGCAATATTGAGCGGATCATATTTTGCCGCGTATTCCGCCGTCATCTGGTTCAGCATACGGTTATAGTAACAGAAATAGCTCAGTGCATCACGGTCGTCCGGATGGGTGTCCAGATACTCTGTCAGCTCTACTACGACGAAGCTGATGATGCTGATGTTCCGGAGGCAGCGCTCCTGTTCCGCGTCAGCGCGGTTCTGATTCTGGCAGGCACAATTTGCACCGTTCATTTCACGCATCTCCTTCCTGTAAAGGGTTTGTTCAGTTCGGGGAAGATGGTGCCGCAGCAGAACGCTTCTTCCAGATTTTCAAAGATCCCGGTCATCCTCTGCCAGGGGACATACGCCATCGCAACGGGAAACTGATCGGAAAATTCTTTTTTGTAATTTGTATCCTGCATAGATCGCCTCACATAATTTGCCGGTATTTTTAATACCATTATATGTTGGAGAAAAAAACAGGTTACCGGGATGTGCGCTCCGTTTTCCGCATGTCCGCAAGGCGTTCGTTCAGCCAGTCCAGGATCAGGGGCATGGAATCCGGGCTGTCGGGAAATTCGCGGAAGGTTTTCTCTTCCTCCGGCGTTTTGGCATAGCAGAAACGGTCCGGATAGGTGCAGACGCGGATGCAGTCCTTCCCCATGGTGAGGTAATAGCGCATTCCGTCGCAGCTCCCTGTCAGGGGTTCCTTTTTAATGAAATGATAGGGCAATTCTTCCTTTCTGATCATATCGTATCCTTTCCGGCGGCGCATTTTTACCACTGCCTCCGAAGCAGGGAACGCCTTTTTCGTATATTATACTACAACCGAAAAAAAGATGTAAAATCCTGTTGGGAAATGCAGGTGATTGACAACTGGCAGGCTGGATAATATAATTTCTAACGAGAGAATGATTATCAATAATACAGCGATAAAACGCTTCAGAACAGAGGTACCTATGACGCTATATGAAGGAAAGGTCGGAAACCAGTACCTTGTAGAAGGTATGGAGACATCAGAAGAAGTGACGAGGAGGCTGCAGGCCCTGGGGCTGATCGAAGGGACCCCGCTGAAGCTTCTGAACAGAAAGAAAAAGGGCGCGCTGATCCTGTACGTGCGTGGGACCAGACTGGCCTTGGGGAAGGACATTTCCTCCCATATCCTGGTAAAAGAGGAGGAAAAAGATGAAGAAAGATAACCATATCCATGTGGCCTTTGTGGGAAACCCCAACTGCGGCAAGACCACGCTTTTCAACGCGGTAACGGGCTCAAAGCTGAAGGTGGCAAACTGGCCTGGCGTGACGGTGGAAAAATTTGAGGGGACGATCAACTACGAGGGGTATGAGCTGCAGCTCGTGGACACCCCCGGCATCTATTCTCTGTCCTGTTATACTATAGAAGAAAAAGTGACGAGAAAATGTGTCCTGGATGATGATATTGAGGCGATCGTCAACGTGGTGGATGCTTCCAGCCTGGAGAGGAATCTTTATCTGACGCTCCAGCTCCTGGAGCTGGGAAAGCCCGTCATCCTCGCGCTCAACATGATGGATATCGTGAAAGAGCGGGGGATGGAGATCGACCTGCACCGTCTGCCGGAGATGCTGGGAGACATTCCCGTGGTGCCGGTTTCCGCGGCAAAACGCACCGGGCTTGACATTCTGCTGCACGCGGTGGTACATCATTATGAGGAAGGGCCCAAAAAGGACATCCTGAATTACGGCGAAGAGATCGAATCCAAACTGTCTGTGCTGGAGGAGCGGATGAAGGACAGCTATCCCGATCATTCTTCCGTGCGCTGGCACGCGATCAAGCTGCTGGAGGATGACCCGGAGGTGAAGAAGGACCATCCCATCGAGCTGGAGGGCGTGGCAGACCGCAGCTATGAAAAGGAGATCACAGAGAAAAAATATGAATACATTGAAAAGGTGATCGATGAGGTCCTTTTCTATAAAGCGAAGAAAGCAGCAGGAACGGATAAGATCGATCGCGTCCTGACCCATCCGGTCTGGGGCATTCCTGTATTCCTGTGCATCATGGCGCTGGTCTTTTTTCTGACCTTTGCCGTTGGGGATTTTCTGAAGGGCGGGCTGGAATATGCGCTTTCCGTCATCTCGGACCTGATACGCACAGGCTTGGCGGCAGTACATACGGCGGACTGGCTGATCTCCCTGGTGGTGGACGGCATTGTGGCGGGAGTGGGCGGCATCCTTACATTCCTCCCCAATATTTTCATCCTGTTCCTCGCCCTCGCCATATTGGAGGACAGCGGCTACATGGCCAGGGTGGCATATGTCATGGATGGCATCATGGGACGGGTGGGGCTTTCCGGAAAAGCTTTTCTGCCCATGGTCCTGGGCTTCGGCTGCACGGTGCCTGCCATTATGGCGACCCGGGCTCTGGAAACGGAGCATGACAGACGGCGCACCATGATCGTGACGCCTTTTATGTCCTGTTCCGCAAGGCTTACGATCTATGTGCTGTTTTCGGAGATGTTTTTCCCGAAATGCTCCATGCTGGTGGCATTTTCCATGTATGTGATAGGCATGGCGACAGCAATCCTGGTGGCGCTCATCCAGAACAGGCTGGAGAAGGGGAAGGAAAACCAGTCCCTGCTCATTGAGCTTCCCGAATACAAGAGGCCGAACGCAAGGACTGTCCGCATTTATGTTTGGAACAAGCTGAAAGATTATCTGACGAAGGCCGGGACAACGATCTTCATCGCCTCCATCGCCATCTGGTTCATTCTGAACTTCGGCACGGGAGGTATGGTTTCCGACCCTTCCGCCAGCTTCGGCGCGGCCATCGGCCGTTTCCTCGTTCCGGTGCTCGCCCCTGCCGGCCTTGGCCTGTGGCAGATCGCCGTGGCGCTGATCGCCGGGATTTCTGCCAAGGAAGTGGTGGTATCTTCTTTCTCCGTGCTGTTCGGTGTTTCCAATGTGAACTCTGCAGCAGGCATGGAAACCATCATCGAGCGTATCCATCAGTTTGATCCGTCCTTCGGCGGGCTGAACGCCTTCTGTCTGATGCTGTTCTGTCTGCTGTATGTGCCCTGCGCGGCTACCATCGCGACCATCCATAAGGAAAGCCGCTCCTGGAAATTCACCTTCGGCATGATCGCTTTCCAGCTCGTGCTCGCCTGGGCGGTGAGCGTGGCAGTGTTCCAGCTCGGTTCGCTGTTTTTGCGGTAGTAGCGCCTGGTGTGATGAAAGAAAAAAGGTATATGGCGTCTCCTGATCCCTCTGGAGCTTAGTTGAGAGAGGAAGGACAGGATGCCCGGATCAGCCCTGGAGCAGTCCGGTGATCTTTCGCATCCCGCCTTCTTCCTTCGTTTCAAAAGAGAAAACGGTCCCTTCATCATAAGATTCCAGGTCTGCTTTTACACCTTCGTCCTCCACCTGGAATGCCGTGGAGACGCCGTTCACGATAACTTCCACTGTATGGTTGTCGGCCCAGCCGACAAATTCCCCTTCCAGGACGGATGCGGCAGGAGTTTCGGCTGCCGGTTCCCCGTCTGTCTGTACTTCGTCCGTTTGTCCTCTGTCCGTCTGAGTTTCGGCTGTCGCTTCCGCCTCTGCCTGGCCGGCATCCGTTTCCGGGATGCTTTCTGAAGCCGTCTGTGCGGTTTCCATTCCGGCATCATTTTCCCGGATACATGCGCAGAGCGCCATTGCCAGAAAACATGAGATCAGGATGACTGGAAGCATGTTTCTTTTTTTCATAGTTACCTCCCTTTTGCAGCTGCCTGCGTTTTTATTTGGATTATACCGCAGAAGCGAATCCGTGTCACCGGATCAGGATAAAGAGAACTCTTAATAATTTATTAAGATGTCTGCAGGCAGGATGTCCGCAGGCGAAATCACGATTGACAAACCCCCTCAATTTGCTTAAACTGATGCATATATGATGCCGGCCGGAGGACCCCGGGCGGCCCGGAAAGGAACCGATGAGAATGAAGATAAGAACACGTTTTGCACCCAGTCCTACGGGCAGAATGCACGTGGGAAATCTGCGCACAGCGCTGTATGCGTACCTGATCGCCAAACATGAAGGCGGTGATTTCATCCTGCGTATCGAGGATACGGATCAGGAAAGATATGTGGAAGGCGCTGTGGATATCATCTACAGAACACTGCAGAAGACGGGGCTCATCCATGACGAAGGACCGGACAAGGACGGCGGCGTCGGCCCTTATGTGCAGAGTGAACGCCAGAAGCAGGGCATTTATATGAAATACGCCAAAATGCTGATCGAGAAGGGAGAGGCTTACTACTGCTTCTGTGACAAGGAACGGCTTGCCACCCTTACCCGTACCGTCGCGGGCAAGGAGATCAATGTATATGACAAGCACTGCCTGCACCTGTCAAAGGAAGAAGTGGAAGCGAAGCTGGCAGCAGGCGTGCCATATGTCATCCGCCAGAACAATCCCACGGAAGGGACCACCACATTCCACGACGAGATTTACGGCGACATCACGGTGGAAAACGCGGAACTGGACGACATGATCCTGATCAAGTCCGACGGCTATCCCACCTATAATTTTGCCAACGTGGTGGACGACCACCTGATGGGGATCACCCATGTGGTGCGCGGGAATGAGTATCTTTCTTCCTCCCCCAAGTATAACCGCCTTTATGAGGCATTTGGCTGGGAGGTGCCCGTTTATGTGCACTGCCCGCTGATCACGGATGAGGAGCATCACAAGCTGTCCAAGCGCAGCGGCCATTCCTCCTATGAGGACCTGGAGGAGCAGGGATTCCTGTCAGAGGCCGTCGTGAACTTCGTAGCCCTGCTGGGCTGGAGCCCGGAAAACAACCAGGAGATCATGTCCATGGACGAGCTGATCCGGGAATTTGACTATCACCATATCTCTAAGTCCCCGGCAGTGTTCGATTATACCAAGCTGAAATGGATGAACGGCGAATATATCAAGGCTATGGATTTTGACCGGTTTTACGGGATGGCGGAGCCGTATCTGAAGCAGGCGATCAAAAAAGATCTGAACCTGAAGAAGATCGCGGAGATGGTCAAGACCAGGATCGAGATTTTCCCCGATATCGTGGATATGGTGAGCTTCTTTGATACGCTTCCCGCCTATGACGTGTCCATGTACGCCCATAAGAAAATGAAGACAACGCTGGAGAGCTCTCTGGAAGTGCTCACCGAGGTGCTTCCCCTTCTGGAGGCACAGGAGGATTACTCCAACGACGCCCTTTACTCGATGCTTCTTAACTATGTGGAGAAAAAAGGCTGCAAGAACGGTTATGTCATGTGGCCCATCCGTACCGCCGTATCCGGCAGGCAGATGACCCCCGCCGGAGCCACAGAGATCATGGAGATTCTCGGAAAGGAGGAATCCCTCGCACGCATCCGGACAGGGATCGAGATGCTGCAGGGAAGCAAGGTTGGCTGATTTTCTGAAAAATGATCAGAGTTTTTCTAAGCCGGGACTTGCCCCGGAAACGGGCGCAGCATCCGGGACTGTTCCCCGGCAGGAGAAAACGGCTGCAGCCCCGGGGGCAGATTCCCGGCAGGAGAAAGCGGCTGCGGCCTCCGGAGCGAATCCCGGGCAGGCGGAAGCGATCTCCCACCGGGACGGAGCCATGCTTGTCCTGGCAGGCCCCGGCTCCGGGAAGACGTACACGATCACGCAGCGCATCCGCTGTCTGATCGAGGAAGGCGGAGTGGAGCCGGACTCCATTTTGGTTATTACGTTTACAAGGGCGGCTGCCGATGAGATGAAAGGCAGGTTTATGCGCCTGACGGAAGGGAAGTTCTATCCGGTGAACTTCGGAACCTTCCATGCGGTCTATTATCACATCCTGAAAAATGCTTATCATTACCGTTCCGGTAATATTCTATCCGAACATGAAAAAAGAGAAATATTAAAAACCGTACTGTTACGGGATAGAAGTCTTTTATCCACTGACCAAAGCTTTCTTTCGCCGGAGGATGACGGGCTGGAGACGCTGCTGAACCAGATCAGCCGCTATAAGAACGACGGCTGCCCGGAAGATGTCGGCGAAAGCCTCGGGGAGACCTGCGTGCTGCCAAAGGAACAGTTCCTGGCCGCCTTCCGGGCGTACAGCCGGGAAGCGGAGGAGAGGAGAAAGCTTGACTTTGACGACATGGTGCTGGGCTGCAGGGATCTTTTCATCCGGTATCCGCAGATACTTGCCGCCTGGCAGCAAAAATTCAAATATATCCTGGTGGATGAATTTCAGGATATCAACGCCATGCAGTATGAAGTCCTGCGCATGCTCGCCCTGCCGGAGAACAACCTGTTCGTGGTGGGAGATGACGATCAGTCCATCTATGCCTTCCGGGGCGCCAGGCCAGAGCTCATGCTGGGATTCCAAAAGGATTATCCGCAGGCAAAGCGGGTGGAGCTTTCCGTCAACTACCGGAGTACGCCGGAGATCCTTTCCTGCGCCGGGAAGCTGATAGCGGTGAACAGGAACCGGTTCCCCAAGAAAAGCACGGCGGCGTCCGGACACGGGGAACCGGTACGTTTCCTGGGATTCCCCGACAGGAGGGCGCAGAATGAGAAGATCGCACAGGAGCTTCTGGAAGCAGGAGAGGAACGGGGGAAGGCCGCGGTCATCTTCCGGACTAACCGGGACGCGGGAGCTCTTGCGGAGGCACTGTTGGAAAAAGGGGTGCCCTTCTGGATGAAGGAGAAGCTGAAAAGCCCTTACCACAGTCAGGCCGCCCTGGATCTGCGCGCTTATCTTGCCTTTGTATTTGCAGGGCAGAAACGGACGGATTTTTTCCGCATCATGAACCGGCCGAAACGTTATATTTCACGGTCAGCCGTGGAAACGGAACGGGTGGAGGTGGAACAGTTGAAGGCCGTTTACCGGGAAAAGCCGTATATGCTGGAAATCCTCAGAAGGCTGCAGATGGACCTGGCGCGGCTGAAAAGGATGGATCCCTATGCCGCCGTCAACTACATACGAAAGGGGATGGGCTATGATGAGTACCTGAAGCAGGCCGCTCTGGATGGGCAGGAAAGCTGGAAGGCGCTGCGTGAGGAGGCGGACTGGTTCCAGGGGCAGACGAAGGCTTTTTCCACGCAGGAGGCCCTGGAGGAGCACATTTTGCTTTATGAAAGGGAGCTGGAACACGCGGCCGCGAAGAAGCCTGGGGAAGGCTGCGTCAGCCTTCTGACCATGCACGCCTCAAAAGGGCTGGAATATGACGCCGTTTACCTGCCGGACTGCAACGAAGGGACGGTGCCCCACAAGAAAAGCATGAAAGGGGAGCAGGTGGAGGAAGAACGCAGGATGTTCTATGTGGCGATGACGCGGGCGAGGAAACGCCTTATCCTGACCTGGGTCGCCGGAACGAAAGAGGAACCGGGCTTCCTCTCCCGGTTCCTCAGTGATCTTGGTTTATAAGGGCAGATGCAGCTTATTCTTCATCGGGCCCGATCAGTTCATCGAACTCGCAGTTATCCAGATACTCATCAAAGGCGTCCGCCACGATCTCATATTCCGCGTCGTCATCAATGTAGCGGAGCTGGGGCTCCTCATTGGGGTCTTCCTCGTTTTCCGAATAGCCGTAGAACCATACCTCGCCGTCGTCGTTCTGCCCTGATTCGTCCAGCGGAAGGAGTACGATATAATTTCGCCCTTCCACCTCAAGGATCGTGATGACGGCGCAGTTGACTATCGTGCCGTCCTCCAGCTCCAGCTCCACACTCATTTCTTCTTCCGGCTCGCCGGAAGGCTTCCTGTAATCGCTGCTCATGGTAAAATCCTCCCTGTCAGTAGAATTAAGTAAATGGGATTACTCCGGCGGGATTTCCCGCCCTGCCGACAGTATAGCATAAAGAGAGGGCTTTGGCGATAAAAATCTGAAGTCTGCGGCTTTGCGTTTTATGCCTGTATTTTTTTCTGGAACCTCATCTTTCGGTATGATATAATATTTGCAAACCGCTTTACCGCCCAAAACAAGAAACAGGAGATGAATACCATGACAGCAAGACAGAAGATCAAGACCTATCCTGGAGTACCTTATCCCATGGGCGTATCCGTGACTCCCGATGGAAAGGTGAATTTTGCAGCGGTCCTGCATACCAAGGAAGAATGCGGAGTGCTTCTGTATCTGAAAGACAGGGGAGCGCCTCTCCGTCTGCCTTTCCATATGGGGAAAAAGGTGGGAAATATTTACTGCCTGCAGGCGGATGGCCTTGCCGGCCGTGATTTCAAATATAATTTTTACGCCGGGGACGAGATCATCACTGACCCTTACGCCGCGATTATTTATGGGAACGAGAGTTGGGGAAAGCGTGTGGACCCTGAGCTGCAGGGCGGTGTCTGCCGCAGGGACTACGACTGGGGAGAAGACAGACCGCCGATGACGCCTCTATCGGACAGTATCCTGTATCTTCTGCATGTAAGGGGCTTCACCCGCCATGCGAGTTCAGGGGTAAAGGCAAGAGGGACGTTTGCCGGGATCATGGAGAAGATTCCCTATCTGAAAGAGCTGGGGATCACGGCTGTTGAGCTGATGCCCGCTTATGAGTTTGTGGAGCTGGAGACGGAAAAAAGGCCGGAACTCACTATGGAGGAGGCGAAAAAACGCTTTGCGGATAAGCCGGAGACGGAAAAGGAGCCCAGGATCAATTACTGGGGATATAAAGAGGGGTATTATTTTGCCCCAAAGTTTTCCTATGCGGC
The DNA here is from genome assembly GCA_019118445.1 of Candidatus Eisenbergiella merdipullorum. GTDB lineage: Bacteria > Bacillota > Clostridia > Lachnospirales > Lachnospiraceae > Eisenbergiella > Eisenbergiella merdipullorum. The sequence goes on from DWYY01000052.1 coordinate 14,073, forward strand.
CTCGGGACGGCCGGCAGAAGAGTTCAAGGACCTGGTGAAGGCGCTGCATATTGCTGGGATCGAGCTGATCATGCAGTTTTATTTTCCGCCTAAGATAAAGCAGGCGCATATCCTGGAGGTGATCCGGCACTGGGTGCTGGAATACCATGTGGATGGTTTTCATCTGCTGGGGGTCCGGGTTCCGATGGCGCTCCTCGCCACAGAGCCGATGATGGGAAATACTAAGCTGTTTTATGAAACGATTCCGTGCGAGGATATCTTTGAAAACGGGGAGGCTCCGGTTTATAAAAATCTCGCCTCCTATAACGACAGCTTCCTGTATCCGATGCGCGGTTTCTTGAAGGGCGACGAAAACGTGCTGCAGTCCGCCTTGGAATGCCTGAAGAGGAATCCTAAGCAGGCGGGAGTCATAAACTATATCACCAATTATTCCGGGTTTACCCTTGTCGACCTGGTTTCCTATGACGAAAAACATAATGAAGAAAACGGGGAGAATAACCGGGACGGCTGTGACGTGAATCTGAGCTGGAACTGCGGCTGTGAAGGAAAAACGAGGAAGAAGGCCATTTTAACGCTGCGGGAGAGGCAGATGAAGAATGCTATGCTGTTCCTTCTTACTGCGCAGGGCACGCCGATGATCGTGAGCGGGGATGAATTTGGATTCAGCCATGGCGGCAACAACAATCCCTACTGTCAGGACAATGGGGTGAACTGGCTGAACTGGAGGCTGCTGGATGAGAAGCGGGATTTCCTGGAATTTGTAAAGAATGCGATCGCCATGAGAAAGGAGCATCCGATCCTGCACTGTCCGGAAGAATTGACGATGCTGGACTATCTTTCCTGCGGCTGTCCGGATCTGTCCTATCATGGAGAGGAAGCCTGGAAACTGAATACGGACCGACAAAACAGGATTGCCGGGGTGATGTACTGCGGCAGCTATGCGAAGCGGGGCAGAAAAGAAAACGACAGTTCCTTCTATATTGCCTACAACATGCACTGGGAGCCGCATGAGTTTGCGCTTCCGGCGCTGCCGGACGGACAGCGATGGGTGCGGGTCTGCGATACGTTTGAGGAAGAACCAAAGCACCATGCCAAAAACCGGAAGGCTCCGGAAGAAAAGCCTGAAAGCGCCGTGGAAGAAAAAGCGGGAGACAGCGCGGGGGAAGGCAGGAGCACCCGCGTGCAGGGCCGTTCCATCCGGATCCTGATGAGCTGCGCGGCGGTCCCGGCGGAAATGACGGGCGGAAACAGACAGGGAAAGCGGGATGGAAAGAGCGGTGAAAAGGAATAAAAATACAGGCGTCCGGATGGTCACGGGCGCCTGGAAGCATTTCAGGACGATAACCTATCATAAATATCTGGTGATGAAGGGCTGTTTTGCCGTGGGGCTTTACAGACAGGGGCTGACCCATGATCTGTCGAAGTACAGCCCCACGGAATTTCTTGTGGGGGCGAGATATTACCAGGGGGACAGAAGCCCCAATAATGCGGAGCGGGAAGAAAAAGGCTACTCCTCCGCATGGCTGCATCATAAGGGAAGGAACCGCCACCATTACGAATACTGGATCGATTACAGCACCAGGGAAGTCCCTGGCGGGATGGCCCCGGTCGAAATGCCGGTGAAATATGTTGCGGAGATGCTGATGGACCGGATCGCTGCGTCAAAGGTGTACCGGGGCAGCCGGTACCGGAATTCCGACCCGCTGGATTATTTTCTTTCGGCCAAGGAGCCTCCCGTTATGCACGAAAATACGAGGAAGCTTCTCCTCAGGCTTCTTACCATGCTGGCAGAGGACGGGGAGGAGAAAACCTTTGCTTATGTCAGGACGCAGCTTTTGAAGAAAAAGCGGTGAGAAAGTGCAGGAAAGGAACCGTTTTCATCTTCTTTACATATAGTACCGTAAAGGAGATGATCATATGAACTGCTTATATTTACTGTTGCTTTTATGCTGCTGTTCCCAAAATGGAAACGGCAGGAACAACGGCTGCGGCAGGAACAATGGCTGCGGCCAGGACTGGGGCTGCGGCGAGAACAGAGGCCGCAGCGGAAACAGAAGCTGCGGTGAGAACAGAGGCCGCGGCGAAGACAGAAGCTGCGGCAGGCCGTCCTGCGGCTGCGGCGAAAACACGGACTCCGGCTCCGGCCGGGGGCGTGAGGAGAGAAACCGGGACGGCGACTGCTCCTGCCAGGATATGAGGAATGCTCCGTCCTGTCCGCATCCCGAACCGCCGCGTCCGGAACCGAGACCGAGGAATGAACCGCTTCCCAGGCCGTTCCCACCCTTTGGGGATGGACCGTCCTGCGGCTGCGGCGACTGAGAACTGTTGATGGGCGGCCGGGCGTCAGGCCCGCGCCGCCTTCAGAGTATGAATATATTTTTCAGGGATCATCCCATTTCCGGGATGGTCTTTTTTTTGGTTTAAAGGAAGTTTGTCATAAGGCGGAGAGGTTCTTTCGGAAAAACACAGAATCTTCACATAATTTACAAAAACACGAAACAACTTTTCGATAAAATACATAAGTAATTAACGTGTTAATCATTCGATGGAGGCGGAAGAAATGAACGACAAGGAACAGAAACCGGGCGGGTCCGGCAGAAAAAAAGTGCTGTTCATCGGAATTTGCGCTGCATTGATCGTGTCAGCAGGAGCGGGAACTTCCGTCTGGTATCTGTCAGGACGGAAAGAGGAACAGCCGCAGCGGAGAGAAAATGCTGCGGGGAGGGAACTAAGCTTAGGCGCTGATGTGGTCACGGTAGGCGGGAGCACTTCTATAGGAATGCAGGAGGAGAGCTTTGACCTGGATTATATCGAAACCGGACTTGTGATCGAAGAGGTGTATCTGAGCAGCCAGGAGGAAGTGGAGGCGGGGATGGCTATCCTGAAGCTGACAGACGAAAGCGTGGAAGCTGCCAGAAGGGAGCTGGAGGAAAAAGCGACTCAGGCAGACCTGGATTATAGAGAGGCGCTTCTGGACGGGGAGGAGGAGAAGATCACCGTGCAGCAGACGCGTGATACGAGCCTCCTGAACGGGACTTATGCCGAATATACCTATGAGGAATCCCTGAAGGGATATGAGGAGGAGATCGAATCTCTCCAGGAGCAGATCGAGGAAGCACAGGAGCTGGTGGATGAATATACAGCCTCCATTGAATCGGATTATTATTATACCTATTATGAAGTGGCCGAGAAGGAGGAAGAACTGAACACCACCTTTGCCGCGCTGATGCAGTTGTATGAGGACTGGGATGTGGAAGAACTGGAAGAACTCTATCCGACGGCTTCCTCCGGAAGCTCCGGTGAAGGAAGCGGGGAAGGAACAGGAAGCGAAGACGCGGGCGGAGCGGAGCCCGGCGCTTCGGACATGGGGATGGGAATGAATCTCCAGGCGGGCGCAGGCAGTTCCGGTGCGGGAGGCTCCGGTGCAGAAGGAGGCATGGGCGCAGGCGGAAGTTCGGGAAGCCGTGTCAGCAATGACAGCACAAAGCTCACCGTATATGACATGCTGGACCAGGAGGTTCAGGAAAACGAGGCCGCTTATGAAGAAGCGCTTGAGAATTACGAGACCGCAAAGGCTGCTGCGGAATCCTCCCTCGCCCGGGCACAGACCAATCTGGAGCTGCTGAAGATCCAACTGGAAGAAGCGCAGATCGAATATGAAAAGCAGCGGGTGAGCAGTCAGAGCGATCGTGATGCCGCCATCTCGGAAAGTGGTTCCGCGCAGGAAACCTATCAGACAGAAATGGAGAGGATAGAGGATGAGATCAGCGTGGCGCTGAATAAAAAGGAAGAAGCGGAAGAAAACCTTCAGGAATTTGAAGACGTCATCGGCGACGGTTACCTTTATACCACGGACGCGGGCACGGTGATGATGGTCAATGTGCGGGAGGGGACGGAGCTGACCGGAGGAAGCATGGTGCTCGCCTACAGCAGTCCGGATACGGTTACGGTTACAGCCTCCGTGGATCAGGAGGATATCGCTTCCGTCGAGATTGGCGGGGAAGCTGTTGTCTCTGTATCCGATCTGGGAAATTTTGACGGCTTCGTGAGATCGATCGATCCGGTTTCTTCCTCCTCAAGCCGTTCCACCGTGACATATTCCGTGGTTGTGGAACTGACAGGTGATGTGAGCGGGCTGTCCCAGAATCTTTCCGCCACCGTGTACTTAGGCGTGTCCACCGCCGACCTGCAGCCGGCGGAAAGCCCGGCTGCGGCGGAAAATGCGGTCACAGCGGAAAGCCCGGCTGCAGAAGAAAGCACGATGCCTGGGGAGGAGCCGGTTCCGGCGGAAGGAGAGTAAGAGCGATGAAAAAGATCAGAAAGAAGACCCTCATCAAGCTGGCCGCCGCGGCCGTCGCCTTCCTTTCCCTTTCGGGCGTATGTATCTATACGGTGTTCCTCCGCCCTGCCCTCATGGACCGGGAAAGGGTCATCTATATGGAAACGCAGGTACAGTCCGGAGACCTGGTCCAGGGGATCATGGAAAACGGCAGCGTCGAGATGGCGGTGAGCTCTGTCACATATGACCTGGATATCAGCTATGACGGGGAAGAAGAGGACGAAGACGACGATGATGAGGAAACCGGCCGTTACCTTGAAATAGAGGAAGTCTATGTCGTCCAGGGCCAGAGGATGGAGGAAGGAGATCCCCTGTTCAAATTTACGCAGTCCAGCATAGACAGCGTCAGAAGAAATCTGGAAAACAGCGTGTCGGAAGCGCGGGTGGAGCTTGCCGAGGCGAACAGTGAATATAACACGCAGGCGCAGACTGCGAGAAGTACCTATAACAGCTCGCTTGCGGAAGCGGATACGGCGCAGCGAACCTATGACGCTTCCATGAACGATCTGCAGCAGCAGATCAACCTGCTGTACGCGGATATCCAGGTCCTGCAGGCGGAGATCGACGACTGGAATGAAAAACTGGTGGATGAGGATACGCTGGAGGAATATGACGATCTGAAATACGAGATGGAAAAGGCGAAGGAGCTGCTGGAGGAAACGGATGCCTCTTCCGTGGCTGCCTATGTTGCCAACTACGCGGACTACCAGACGGCCCTGTCCGCCTTTGAGGAGCTGGACGATCTTCTCCAGAGCTACCGGGACGGGATCGAGGAGAATACGCAGGAGATCCTGGAACATAACGAGGAGATCCTGGAAGCCCAGGCAGCTCTCGAACAGGAGGAAATGCTCGCCAGACAGGAGTATGACAGCGCGGTCCAGGGCGGAAGCCTGGCAGACGCCATATACGGCTATACTCTGGAATCCCTTCAGGATTCCGTCAATGATGCGCAGCAGGCTCTTGCGGATGCCAGTGAGCTTCTGGAAGATTTTGAAGCGTTTGTCGGAGAGGACGGCGTGATCTACGCGGATGGAAGCGGCCTGATCACGGAAATCGCCTATGAAGCGGGAGACCGGCTGACGACGGCCGGGACCATGCTTTCCTATGCGACGGAGGATTCCTATTCCATTACGATCGATGTTTCCGAGGAAGATATTTCCCACATTTCGGTGGGAGATACCGTGATCATAGAAATGAACGCTTATCCCGATGAAACCTGGGAAGGAACGGTGAGCGCCATAACGACGTCGGCTGACAGCAGCTATTCTTCAACGGTCAACTATCCCGTTACCATCCATGTGGAGGGAGATACCTCCAGACTGTTTGGCGGAATGACGGCGGATATCACATTTGTCACAGACAGCGTGGAAGACGTGCTGTATGTATCTTCCGGCGCTATCGTTACCGGCGAAGACGGAAATACCGGTGTCTACGTGGAGGACGCGGAAGGCAATATGGTCCTTCAGCCCGTTACAACAGGCTTTTCCAATGGTACGGAGACAGAGATCGCGGACGGGCTTTCCGAAGGGGATACGGTTTATATCGCCAGCACGGTCAGCGCGGGGATCGACGAGGCAAGCCTGAGAGAATCCGGAGAAGAAGAAAATGGAGTTCCCGGAGGGACCGAAGGGGAAAATGCCGACATGGATGAAGGCGGGGCAGGCGCTTTGCCGGAAGACGGCGGCTTCCCGCAGATGGGTGGAGAACTTCCGTCAAGGGACGGAGACCTTCCACAGGAAATGCCCAGGCAGAACGCAATGCCATAAGAGGCAGGAGCGTTTCATGGCCTGGAATGGAGAATGTATGAAAATGAAGAAAAAAACAGATGCAGGAAAAGAAGAAAAGCATTCCGTGAAAAAATGGCCCCTGTTTGCCGCCGGCGGGATATTCATCCTCCTGGCAGGAGGAGCTGCAGGCTTCTTTCTGGTACAGAACGAAGAAGACGATGTCGCGTACCGGGAAGATGTGGTGCAGTATGGGGAACTCACCGTCGGGCTGCAGGAAACCGGCAGCGTGAAAGTGGGAACGACGGAGCAGACCTTTGAACTGGACCTGAGCGCCTATACGGAAAGCGGAGACGGCAGTTTTTCCTGGGAGCAGGGCGCGGGCAGTATCTTTCAGGGAATGACGGCGGGCAGTTCTTCCGCTTCTTCTTCCAGAAGCCTGGTCGTGGAGGAGGTCCTGATCACGGAAGGACAGGAGGTGTCGGAAGGCGACCCCCTTTACCGGATCTCACAGGACAGCATCGATGAGATCCGGGAGGAACTGACTTCGGATGTGGCGGACGCCCAGGTGACGCTGGAGCAGACGCAGACCCAGCTTGCCATGACGCAGCTGGAGGCACAGCAGAGATATGAGACTGATACGGCATACGGGGGTGTGCTTGCTCAGGCTGAATACGACAACACGATCAAAGACCTGCAGGAAGCTGTAAATGAGATCGAGGAACAGATCGCGGAGGCGGATGAAGAGCTTCTTGAACTGAATGAGCAGCTTGCCGAATATCAGATGGATCTGGCCGCAGAGCAGGAAGTCTTGGGAAACGCAGAATATGTGGTGGAGACAACGGATATGGTCACCGATGCCTACGGCTGGATCACGGCGGAAAATGCCAGGGAGGACGCAGAGTCCGTGATCGAGACCCTGGAGGAAGAAATCGAGACGGCCATGCAGTCCATTGAGGAGAAGACCGCCGAAAGGGAGGACCTGACGGACAGCCTGACCGGCGCGCAGCAAAGCCTGGAGCAGGGGCTGATCGACGCCCAGGCGCAGCTTTCCCTGCAGTCGCTCAGTTACGGCAGCGCTTCGGAGCGTTATGACGTAAGCGTCGGTATGGGAGAGTTTGAAGCACAGGTGGCGCAGGAGGATTATGAGGACGCGGTGGCGAAGCTGAATGAATTCGATGCTGTCCTGGGGGAACAGACCGTGGATTCCGATCATAACGGTGTGGTTACGGAAATATCCCTGGCTGCGGGAGATTCGGTGGATACCGGGACCACGCTTGTGGTTTTAAGTGATTATGACGAAGTTACAGTGACCGTTTCTCTGGCAGAATCCGATCTTGAGAATGTCCGCGAAGGCGATCAGGTGAACGTATACATCGATGCCTGGCCAGACGCCGAATTTTCGGGAACGGTGGACGAGATCGGAGATGCGGAGTATGACAGTTCTGCGGGAACCACCTATTCAGATGTGACCGTGAAGCTGTCCGGCGATACGGCAAAGCTGTATGGCGGGATGACGGCGGAGATCACCTTTATCACAAAAGAGACGAAAGCCGTCACATACGTCTCCAACCGGGCCGTTTACCGGGAGAACGGGAAATCCTACGTGCACATGAGAGATGAAGATGGGAATGTGGTCAGCGCGGAAGTGGTCACGGGATTCTCGGATGGAAGTCATGTGGAGATCGTCGAAGGACTTTCGAAAGGAGATACGGTCCTGATCGAAAGCGGGGTGAGCGGTTCATGAAACTGACGGAAATTTTCAGACTTGTCTGGCTGAATCTGACCTCAAACAAATTTAAGGTCATTCTCACTTCCACAGGGATCATTGTGGGGTCAGCCACGATCATGCTGGTGATCGCCATCGGAAGGGGCGGCAGGGAGGAAGTCGCGGACCAGTTCAAAAATCTGAACGCCGGGGCGATCGATATCACCTATGAATATCAGGGGACCGACTTGGGAAGCGGCAGGATGACGGACGGTGGGATGCCTGAAGGCAGCGGCGGGGGAATGACAGGAGGCGGGACGGCCGGCGGAGAGATGCCGGGAGGCGGGATGGCCGGCGGAGGGATGCCGGGAGGCGGGATGTTTGGAGGCGGGGACATGTTTGGAAATGCCCGTGATGCGGCAAACACGGAACGGATCACCCTGTCTGCCGACGATCTGGAGGATATCCTTACCTTTGTGCCGGGCGTAGAGGCAGGCTGCCTGAGCTTTACCACCGTGTCCGCCGTGGACGGCGGAGAGCTGGATGAGAACGCTTCCTATACGATCGCGGGTGTTCAGAGCGATTATGCCTCTCTCAGTAATCTGAAAATGGCGCTCGGAGAATTCCTGAGCGAGGATGATGATACCTATAAGGAAAAAGTATGTGTCCTCGGCTATGACACGGCGAGGGAAATATTCGGAAGCGTGTATGATGCCTATGACGGAACCGTGTACATTGATAATCGTCCCTATCAGGTGATCGGGATCCTGAATCAGATGGGAACAGTGGCTTCGGGGATCAGTCCGGACGACGCCATATTCATCCCCTACAATACCGGGCTGAAATATCTGGCGGGAGATAATGTCAGCCCTACCCTGACCGTGATCGCGGAAGATGTGAACGCTGTGGAAACTGTGATCACGGATGTGGAGACCGTTCTTGCGGAAAGCTATCCCAATGCGGAATTTACCATTTCGGATGCGGGCAGCAGGATGGAGGCCGCATCCGCGTCAAACGACACGCTGACCATGCTGCTCATATGCATGGCTGTGATCGTTTTTATCGTGGGCGGCCTGGGGATCATGAACGTGTTGTTCGTTTCCGTAAAAGAGCGCACCAATGAGATCGGAATCTTGAAGGTGATCGGCTGCTCCCGAAAGGATATCCTGCTGGAATTTCTTCTGGAAGCGAGCTGCACCAGTCTGGTGGGAGCGGTACTGGGCGTTATGCTTGCCCTCGCCCTCACTCCTGCCCTTGAGTATTTCAGCGTCACGGTATCGCTTTCCGTTTCGGGCGGTGTGCTTTCCCTGCTTTTCGGCGTCCTGACGGGAACTGTTTTCGGATTTTATCCGGCATATCAGGCATCCAGCCTGATCCCGGTGGAAGCGCTGAACCATGAATAAAGGAAATGAGGAAAAATCAAGATGAAAAACGACAAAGGCCGTGAAGTCCTCATGCGGAAGAAGAAAAGGCGGCGCAGAAAAAGGCTTCTGATCCTTTTTTTCGTTCTGATCTGTCTTCTGGCTGCCGGGGTGCCCCTGTTTCTTTTCCGGCAGCGCTCCATGAACGCCGCGCGGGAAGCGGTGCAGATCTCTGCGGGGGAAAATGAGGAGATCACCTATGCCAGGATCAGCATGATCGTGGGAAACGAGATAGAAGTCTCCATTTTAAACCGGGATCCTTCGGAACAAGCAGGAGCGGCATATACGGAGACCGGTGAGACAGGATCATGGCAGATCCCGGTCGGAACGGACGTGATCACCTCCCTGGGAGTCACCACCACCTTCTCCAGACTGTCGGCCGGAGATGTGATCGCCGTACTCACTGAGGCGGGCACTGACAATATCCTGAAAATATGGATCGTACAGTAGGAGGCGAATATGGAAAACGACCGGGAACTGATCATAGACATGATCGATATCAATAAGGGATATCTGCTGGGTGAGGAAAAGGTCCCTGTCCTGAAGGACGTCTGCTTTCAGGTGAAAAGAGGGGAATTTGTCGCCATTCTGGGGCCTTCCGGTTCAGGAAAAACGACACTGATGAATGTTATCGGGTGCATGGACCTGGCCGATGACGGAGAATACTACCTGGACAATAATCCGATCCATGAGATGGAGGAAAAGGAACTGAACAGCATCAGGAACCGAGAGATCGGTTTTATTTTCCAGAACTATCAGCTCATCCCCACCTACAATATCCTCCAGAACATCATCATGCCGCTTGTGGTCCGGGGTATGAGTTCCAAAGAGGCAAAAGAGCGGTGTATGGATACCATAAGGCTCCTCGGGATCGACCACAGGCTTCAGCATAAGCCGGCGGAGCTGTCTGGAGGCCAGAAGCAGAGGGCGGCCATCGCCAGGGCGCTGGTGGGAAATCCCGCCCTCCTTCTTGCCGATGAGCCGACCGGCGCGCTGGACAGCAGCAGCGGAAAAGAAGTCCTGAAGCTGTTTGAAAAACTGCATGATATGGGAAATACCATCGTGATGATCACCCATGACATGAATGTGGCAAAGGCAGCGGGAAGGATCGTACACATCATCGACGGAAAGCTGAGCGAAAACTGAGAAGACCGTTTCCTCCTGTTCCCGCACAGGTAAAATTTGCAGGGAAAGTGATTAACAAAATGGCGTCCTTATGGTAAGATAAGAGCAAAGCGCGGCAGATACGCAAAAAGCCGGCGGCCTTAAACTGTGACGGATAGACGGAGGAAAAAGAATGGGACAGGAAAAATATGTGGCCTATGTTTCAACTTACACGATAGGGGAACAGCAGGAATTCGGCATCACGGTATTTGACGTGGATATGGAAAAGGGGAGATTTTCGGAAAAGGAGAAGATCAAGATCACCAATTCTTCCTATGTGACGATATCCCATAACCAGAAATATCTGTATTCTATTACGGACTTTGGCGTGGAGTCCTTTGCCATCCAGCCTGACGGGAGCCTGAAGGCCATCAATCTGGGCTCCATCAACGGCATGCGCGGCTGTTATGTTTCCACGGATTATGAGGACAGGTATCTGTTTGTTGCCGGATACCATGACGGCAAACTAACGGTGCTGCGCGTCAATGACGATGGAAGCGTGGGTGAGATCACTGAGGAGATTTACTATAAGGGGCTCGGCATCGTGGCGGAAAGGAACTTCCGGCCGCATATCAGCTGCGCCAAGATGACGCGGGACAACCATTATCTGTGCGTGGCGGATCTTGGGATGGACCACACCAATGTATACCGCCTGGATCACGCGACGGGAAAGCTCAGTCTTGTGGACGTGATCCGCAGCGAACTGGAAAGCGCCCCCAGGCATCTGAAATTCAGCAGGGACGGAAGGTTTCTGTACATCGTCCATGAACTGAAGAACTGTATCGACGTCTATTCATACAGGGAAGAAAAGAACAATCCCTTCTTTGACAAGATCCAGTCTGTCAGCACGCTGAATGATTATCATGCGGGCGGTTCCACGGCAAGCGCGCTGAATCTGTCGGAGGATTACAATTATCTGTGCAGTTCCAATGCAGGGGACAACAGTGCCGCCATTTTCCGGATCGATCAGGAAACGGGGCTTCTGACCAAGATACTCTGCCTGCCTGTGAGCGGCGAATATCCTAAAGATGTGGCGCTTTTCCCGGATAACCGGCATCTGGTTTCGCTGAACCAGGATTCCGGCACGCTGACATTTTTCAACGTTAATCTTGAGAAGGGGCTGCTTGTCATGAACGGCCCGGAATTGAAGGTGCCGCAGCCCAACTGCGTGATCTTCCATAAGGTTACGGGCTGAAGAAGACGAAAAAGGGGGATAACAGAATGAAGGAATAATCCTTGAGGAATCTGATTCCCGCAAAATTTAAAAACGGAAAATCCGCCTCGTTCCAGCGTAACATTGATATGTGGCTGGAATGGGGCGGATTTCTTTTTTTAGCCTTGCAGGAATCGAACATATGTGCTATAATAGCCCGCAATAAGAACATATGTTCTAACTGCGAGGGGTGATATATTGCGTGAGCTGAGAAGGGAAAAAGGAAGCATGATCAGCTTGGAATTTGTCGCATTTACGCTGATTTCAGGTCTGATCTCCTTTTCCTATAACGTGATCATGACAGTGATTCCGCTGCGGATGGCGGATCGGGGACTGGGATATGACAGGATCGGGGGAGCCATGTCCGCTGTTGCTGTTGGGCTGTTGGCTGTCAAGCTGGTGATTGGTCATCTCTCTGACCGGCTTGGAACGAAGCGGTTTATTCTGACCGCACTTTTGGGACTTGCCGTTGTTCCCGTACTGCTGGGACGGGCGGATGAGCTGGCATCCTATGCTGTACTGATGGCGGCGCTGGGGATTTTCCGGGGAATTTTTCTTTCGGTAAACGGCTCTTTTGTGATGGACATGGCGGAAGAAGGGGGCTATGGGAAAATATACGGAGCGGTGCAGGGAATTTCTTCGCTGCTTGCCAGCGCGGGCGGCATGGCGGCGGGAATGCTGTATTTCTGGAAGGAAGGGGAATATGCTCTGTATCTGTGCGGATTTCTGCTGGGAGCATCCGTCATATGGGCAGGGTATGCGCTGAAAAAGGGTACGCAGGTATCAGGAAAAAGACTGCCGGTGATTCAGATTTTCCGTTCCATGAGCAGACGGATCTTTCTGTTTTGCATGATCGTGTTCCTGCAGTCTTTTGTTGCAGGGCCCATTTTGTTGGAATCCCAAAAGAAAGGGCAGGTTATATCAGAAAGGAACAGAAGGGTCTGGAACTGGCTCTGATTTCTTTATGCGGAAGTCTGGGAGATACCCTGGGGAGCAATGTGCTGGGACAGATCGCGGAGCATTTTTCTCTTAGCCAGTGCATGCTTTTGTTCGCGGGCGTTTATGTCCTTATGGCGGGACTGGCGGCCCTTCCTGCTCTGGACCGCCGGAAAGCGCATACTCACACCTTATAGAACTCCCGGATGCGGTCCAGCCTTGCGGTCATATTGGAGAGCAGAGCGTCCGCGAGCACAAGGGACGTCATGGATTCCACCACCACTACGGCGCGGGGGACGATGACGGGATCATGTCGTCCCTTGATCCGGATAGTGATGTTTTCCCCGTTACGGTTTACCGTCTGCTGATCTGAAAAGATGGAAGCAGTGGGCTTGATGTGGGCGCGAAGCAGGATGCGGCTGCCGTCGCTGATGCCGCCGAGGATCCCTCCAGCGTGATTGGTTTCCTTTTCCACATGGCCGTCACGCATGCGGAAGGGATCGTTGTTTTCAGAGCCGCGTGCCCGGGAAACGGCAGTGCCGTCGCCGATCTCCACCGCCTTTACGGCACCGATGGACATGACGGCTCCCGCGAGAGCGGCGTCCAGCTTGTCGAACACGGGATCGCCGAGTCCGGCGGGAACGCCGTCCGCAAAGCATTCCACCACACCGCCAGAGGAATCAAATTGCTTCATGCATGCATCCAGATAATCCTGCGCCCGGGCAGCGGCATCTGCATCCGGCATGCAGAGAGGATTCCTTGAAATTTCTTCTTGACAGAAGTCCTCGCAGGAAATGGGGCCGATGCTTCTGGTGTAGGCGCAGACCCGGATGCCGAGCTGCTTCAAAAACAGGGACGCGATGGCCCCCGCCGCGACTCTTCCTGCGGTTTCCCTCCCTGATGAGCGTCCGCCGCCCCGGTAATCCCGGAAGCCATATTTCATGTCATAGGTATAATCAGCATGTCCCGGCCTGTAATAGGAAGCGATTTCGCTGTAATCAGAGGAACGCTGAGAAGTGTTGGGAATGAGAAGGCTGATGGGTGTTCCGGTGGCCCTGCCCTCAAATACACCGGAAAGGATCTGTACCGCATCCGCTTCCTTTCTCGGGGTGGAATAACGGGTGCTCCCAGGCTTTCTGCGGTCCAGGAACGCCTGGATGTCGCTTTCGCTGATGGGCAGCTCTGCGGGGACGCCATCCACGACGACCCCGATCGCCTTTCCGTGGGATTCCCCCCAGGTGGTGATCCTGAATTGTTTTCCAAAAGTATTTCCGGCCATGATTTCCTCCTGTATGAATGATCAAGTACTGTCACTATTATATCCTGGATCGATGGAACGGGCAAGCTTGAATGCGACGGAAGGATGTGGTATGATGATACGGTTCAGCACGGCAGGTCTATCAGGCGCATCCTGCCGGCAAAAGACGGCAGGAAAGGGGAAGTGGCGGACATGTATCGTCTGATCAGACAGGAAGGCAGAGCAAAGAGAGGAGAGCTGGTGACCGTACACGGCACGGTCCAGACCCCTGTTTTTATGAATGTGGGAACCGCGGCGGCGATCAAGGGAGCGGTATCCACGGAGGATCTGGAACAGATCAAAACGCAGGTGGAGTTATCCAATACCTATCATCTCCATGTGAGGCCGGGAGATGAGGTGGTGAAGAAGCTGGGAGGTTTGCATAAGTTCATGTCATGGAACCGTCCCATCCTCACGGATTCCGGCGGGTTCCAGGTGTTTTCCCTGGCGACGTTAAGGAAGATCAAGGAGGAAGGCGTCACCTTCCATTCCCATGTGGATGGAAGGAAGATCTTCATGGGGCCGGAGGAGAGCATGCGCATCCAGTCCAACCTGGCGTCCACCATCGCTATGGCCTTCGATGAGTGCGCGCCGGCAAAGGCGGAGCGCGCCTACGTGGAAGCTTCCGTGGCGAGGACCACCCGCTGGCTTGTAAGATGTAAGGAAGAGATGAAGCGGCTGAACCGGCAGGAGGATACCATCAACAAAAACCAGCTCCTGTTCGGCATCAATCAGGGGGCGGTATATACAGACATCCGGATCGACCATGCGAAGCGGATCGCGGAAATGGATCTGGACGGTTATGCCATCGGCGGCCTGGCGGTGGGAGAGACCCATGAGGAGATGTATCATGTGCTGGATGAGACGGTCCCTTATCTTCCCGTCGATAAGCCCACCTACCTGATGGGCGTGGGAACGCCGGCCAATATCCTGGAAGGTGTGGAGCGTGGTGTGGATTTCTTTGACTGCGTATATCCCACAAGAAACGGACGGCATGGCCATTTGTATACAAATCATGGAAAGATCAATCTCTTCAATGCAAAATATGAACTGGATGCGCGGCCCATCGAAGAGGGCTGCGGCTGCCCTGTCTGCCGCAGGTATTCCAGAGCCTATATCCGCCATCTCCTGAAGGCGAAGGAAATGCTGGGAATGCGCCTGTGTGTGCTTCATAATCTGTGGTTTTACAACACCATGATGGAAGAGATCCGGGACGCGCTGGATGCGGGGCGTTTTGCCGCCTACAAAAAGGAAAAGCTGGAGCAGATGAACGCGGGACAGGCAGACAAGGCGGAATAGGGCTTGCGCGATTGCCTGTTTTTGTGTATGATTGTAGAGATGGCAGGTCTGTCCGCACAGGAGAGTGGCCTGTGCCATTCTTATAAGAGAAACCGCGACAGGCGGTAAGTTTTTAGGAGGAAAAAAATGGGTATTTTGGCGAGTGAAACAACGGCGGCTGCAGGCACGGGCAGCATGATGGGCATGATCCTGGTCTATGTGGTCATCTTCGGCGCATTCTTTTATTTTGTGATGTATCGTCCGCAGAAGAAGGAGCAGAAAAAGATGAACGCCATGCTTTCTTCCCTGGAGATCGGGGACAGCGTCCTTACTAACAGCGGCTTTTACGGCGTGATCATCGACATCACGGACGATACGGTCATCGTGGAATTCGGCAACAACAAGAACTGCCGCATCCCCATGCAGAAGTCTGCGATCGCTCAGGTAGAGAAGCCGGACGCGGAATAAAGAAGGAAATGCTATTCGCTATGGATATAGCAGAAAGAAAATCTATTACCACAGGTTATTTCAGCCATATCGAAAGGATATGGCTGATTTTGTTTTCCCAGTTTCTTTTTTGTTGAAATCTGACATTTAATAAGATATGATAGAAGGGATAATTGGAGAAATCCCCTGCAAAGCGGCGGGGAGACATGCCGGGCATCGGACAGCGAAAACTGTCCAGCGTCCGGCTTTCCCGCATACAAGAAAAATGCCGAGAGGCGCAGGGCGTGAAACGCTTTGGAATGGAGGGCAATATGGAACTGAAAATTGGATGTATTTCCGGTGACGGGATCGGACCGGAGATCGTGAGAGAAGCGAGGAAGGTCCTGAAGGCTGTGGCCGGAAAATACGGACACAGGATCTCTTATACTGATATCCTTCTGGGAGGCGCTTCCATTGACGCACATGGAGTTCCGCTGACGCAGGAAGCCGTACAGGCCGCGAAGGAGAGCGATGCGGTACTGATGGGTTCTATCGGAGGCGATGCGAACACTTCTCCCTGGTACCAGCTTCCGCCGGACCGCCGTCCGGAGGCAGGGCTTCTTTCCATCCGCAAGGAGCTGGGGCTTTTTGCGAATCTGCGTCCCGCAGTCCTGTATGAGGAACTGGCGGACGCCTGCCCGCTGAAAAAGGAGACCAGCGAGGCGGGATTTGATCTGCTGATCATGCGGGAACTGACCGGCGGCCTGTATTTCGGAGAAAGAAAGACAACTGTGGAAAACGGGCTCCGCACCGCTGTGGATACCTTGGTTTATAATGAAAATGAGATACGGCGGATCGCTGTCAAGGCATTCGATATCGCGCGCAAGCGCAGAAAAAAGGTGACGAGCGTGGACAAGGCGAACGTGCTGGATTCCTCCCGGCTTTGGAGGGCAGTCGTGAATGAGGTGGCGAAGGATTATCCGGATGTGGAGCTTTCCCATATGCTGGTTGACAACTGCGCCATGCAGCTTGTAAAGGATCCCGCTCAGTTTGACGTGATCTTGACAGAAAACATGTTCGGGGACATTCTCTCCGATGAAGCGAGCATGGTGACAGGCTCTATTGGTATGCTTGCGAGCGCCAGCCTGAACGACACTAAATTCGGCCTGTACGAGCCCAGCCACGGCAGCGCGCCGGATATCGCGGGAAAGGACATCGCCAATCCCATCGCCACCATCCTGAGCGCATCCATGATGCTGCGTTACAGCTTTGATTTAGATGAGGAGGCGGACAGCATCGAAAATGCGGTGAAGCAGGCGCTGAAGGACGGATTCCGGACAGAGGACATCATGCCGGAAGGAAAAACTTCCTCCGGGAACGCTTCCTGCAGACAGTGCTCCTGCAGTGAGATGGGAAGCCTGATCGCCGAACGGATTTAAGCCAGACGGATGGAAACAAAAAAGGTTTGATGCCCGGAGGACCGAAAGGGTTCTTCCGGATGGAAAAGAAAGGAAAAGAGCTATGAGAAGCGATTCAGTGAAAACAGGAGTACAGCAGGCTCCCCACAGAAGCCTGTTCAACGCGCTCGGCATCACCGAGGAGGAGAGAAAAAGACCCCTGATCGGTATCGTGAGCTCCTATAATGAGATCGTTCCGGGACATATGAACCTGGACAAGATCGTGGAGGCCGTGAAGCTGGGCGTGGCAATGGCGGGAGGGACTCCCTTCGTGTTCCCGGCGATCGCGGTCTGCGACGGGATTGCCATGGGACATATCGGCATGAAATATTCCCTGGTGACCAGGGACCTCATCTGCGACAGCACGGAATGCATGGCCATGGCGCACGGTTTCGATGGCCTGGTGATGGTGCCCAACTGTGACAAGAATGTGCCTGGCCTCCTGATGGCGGCGGCGAGGGTGAACATCCCCACTATTTTTGTTTCCGGTGGCCCTATGTTGGCCGGCCATGTGTGCGGCCACAAGACCAGCCTTTCCTCCATGTTTGAGGCGGTGGGAAGCGTTGCCGCGGGAACGATGACCATGGAAGAGCTGAACGAATATGAGGAGAAGGCCTGCCCCACCTGCGGCTCCTGCTCCGGCATGTATACGGCGAACTCCATGAACTGCCTGACGGAAGCGCTCGGCATGGGATTAAGGGGGAACGGTACCATCCCAGCGGTTTATTCCGAAAGGATTCGCCTGGCAAAGCACGCGGGCATGCAGATCATGCAGCTCGTGGAGAAGAATATCTGCCCCAGGGATATCATGACGAAGGAGGCGTTTTTGAACGCGCTCACCATGGACATGGCGCTGGGCTGTTCCACCAATTCCATGCTCCATCTGCCTGCCATCGCCCATGAGGCAGGGGTAGAGCTGAACATGGAGATCGCCAACGAACTGTCCGCAAAGACGCCCAACCTCTGCCATCTGGCTCCAGCAGGTCCGACCTACATCGAAGACCTGAACGAGGCGGGCGGCGTATATGCGGTCATGAATGAGCTGAACAAGAAAGGGCTTCTCTACACCGACCTGATCACCGTGACCGGGAAAACAGTGGCGGAGAACATCAAGGGCTGTGTGAACAAAAATCCGGACGTCATCCGTCCCATCGACAATCCCTATTCCGAAACCGGCGGTATCGCCGTCCTGAAGGGCAATCTGGCTCCGGAGACCGCCGTGGTCAAGCGTTCCGCGGTCGCTCCCGAGATGATGGTCCATGAAGGTCCTGCCAGGGTATTCGACTGCGAGGAGGATGCCATCGCCGCGATCAAGGGCGGGAAGATCGTTCCCGGCGACGTGGTGGTGATCCGTTATGAAGGGCCGAAAGGCGGTCCCGGCATGAGAGAAATGCTCAATCCCACCTCTGCTATCGTTGGAATGGGGCTGGGCTCCACGGTCGCCCTGATCACAGACGGGCGCTTCAGCGGCGCTTCCAGAGGAGCGGCCATCGGCCATGTGTGCCCGGAAGCGGCACAGGGAGGACCGATCGCCCTGATCGAAGAAGGCGACATGATCAGCATCAACATCCCGGAAAACCGTCTGGATGTGAAGATTTCGGATGAAGAGATGCAGAAGAGAAGAGAAAAATGGCAGCCCAGGCAGCCCCGCGTGACCACCGGATATCTGGCAAGATATGAGAAGATGGTGACCAGCGCGAACCGGGGAGCTGTGCTGGAGATCAAATAGAAAGGTTGATGTACATGCAGCTTACAGGAGCTGAGATCATTGTGGAATGTCTGAAGGAGCAGGGCGTGGATACCGTTTTCGGCTATCCCGGCGGCACGATCCTCAACGTGTATGACGCTCTCTATCAGCATCGGAATGAAATTTTTCATGTGCTGACCTCACATGAACAGGGGGCGGCGCATGCGGCGGATGGTTATGCAAGGGCAACGGGAAAGGTCGGGGTCTGTATGGCCACCAGCGGCCCCGGTGCGACTAACCTGGTCACCGGCATTGCCACCGCATATATGGATTCCGTCCCGATCGTGGCGATCACGGCCAACGTGAACCTGCCGTCCCTGGGAAAGGATTCCTTTCAGGAAGTGGATATCGCGGGCGTGACCATGCCCATTACCAAGCACGGTTATATCGTAAAGGATATCAGGATCCTTGCGGATACCATCCGCAAGGCATTCCTGATCGCTTCCTCCGGCCGTCCCGGCCCAGTTCTCGTAGACGTGACCAAGGATGTAACGGCAGATGTGTGGGAGTATACGCCTGCCATGCCGGAACAGCCGAAACGGCCTGACAGGTTCACTCCGGAAGAGGTTGAGGAAGCGCTGAAGCTTCTTTCAGAGGCGAAGAAGCCTTATCTGTTCGTGGGGGGCGGGGCCGTGCTTTCAGGCGCTTCCGAACAGGTCCGCGCCTTTGCAGAGATCCTGGATGCTCCGGTCTGTGATTCCCTGATGGGAAAGGGAGCCTTTGACGGCACCGATCCGCGCTATACCGGCATGATCGGCATGCACGGCACCAAGGTGTCCAATTTCGGCGTGAGCGACTGTGACCTTCTGGTGGCTCTCGGCGCGCGCTTTTCCGACAGGGTGGTTGGAAATGTTAAGAGCTTTGCCTCCAAGGCGAAGATCCTGCACATCGATATCGATGCGGCGGAGATCAATAAAAACGTCCGCGCGGATGCTTCCCTGGTGGGGGACCTGAAGGATGTGCTGGAGATCCTGAACGAAAGGCTTCCCCAGCAGTCACACAAAGAGTGGATGGAGCATATCATGGAGCTGAAGGACAGATATCCTCTGACCTATGATACGAGCGTCCTGAGCTGCCCTTACGTGATACAGGAGTTGGAGCGGCAGACGCAGGGAAAGGCCATCATCACCACGGATGTGGGGCAGCATCAGATGTGGACGGCCCAGTATTACCACTTTACGGAGCCCAGGACCTTCCTCACTTCAGGCGGCCTGGGGACCATGGGCTATGGCCTGGGCGCTTGCATCGGGGCAAAGCTGGGGCGGCCGGATAAGATATGCGTGAACATCGGCGGGGACGGCTGCTTCCGCATGAACATGAACGAGCTGGCTACGGCGAGCCGGTATCAGATCCCGATCATTCAGATCGTGATCAACAATCATGTGCTGGGTATGGTGCGTCAGTGGCAGACTCTGTTTTATGGTCACAGATATTCCCAGACCGTTCTGGAGGACAGGGTAGACTTCTGCAAGGTCGCAGAGGGACTAGGCTGTAAGGCGGTCCGCGTGACGAAAAAAGAAGAGGTCGCCCCTGCGCTCGAGTGGGCTGTTGCGGAGGGCGGCCCCGTGCTGATCGAATGCGTGATCCCGGAGGATGACAAGGTATTTCCCATGGTTTCCCCTGGCAGCTCTATCAGCGAGGCGTTTGATGCGTCCGATCTGGCAAAAGAAGGCTGATGCCCGGATACTTTTCCTGTTTAATGAAGCAGTTGACTAAAGCGGCAAAAGTATGTAAAATAGGCTTCATAATTTTAAATTCACAGTTTTGCGGCTAAAAACGCGGAGGGGATCGGAGCAAGGGGTTTTTGGCGTTTCCTGATGCACAGCCGCAGGAGGAGGTCGAAAGTGGCGAGAGTATATAATTTTTCCGCAGGACCGGCAGTTCTGCCAGTGGAGGTTTTGGAGGAAGCAGCGGCTGAGATGCTGGACTACCGGGGCTGCGGCATGTCAGTGATGGAAATGAGCCATCGCTCCAAAACCTTTCAGACGATACTGGATGAGGCGGAAGCGGATATCCGGGACCTGATCGGGATCCCGGACAATTACAAAGTCCTGTTCCTGCAGGGAGGCGCGAGCCAGCAGTTCGCGATGATCCCCATGAACCTGATGAAGAACCATGTCGCGGATTACATCGTGACCGGGCAGTGGGCAAAGAAGGCGTGGCAGGAAGCTTCCAAATACGGAACGGCCAATAAGATCGCATCTTCTGAGGATCAGACCTTTTCCTACATACCGGACTGCTCCGACCTTCCGATCTCGGAGAATGCGGATTATGTCTATATCTGTGAAAACAACACCATTTATGGGACAAAATTCAAGACACTTCCAAACACAAAGGGAAAGCCGCTGGTTGCTGACGTGTCTTCCTGTTTTCTCTCGGAACCTGTGGACATCACCAAATATGCTCTGATGTACGGCGGCGTACAGAAGAATATCGGCCCGGCCGGCGTGGTGATCGTCATCATCAGGGAGGATCTCATCACGGATGATGTGTTCCCCGGCACGCCTACTATGCTGAAGTATAAGACCCATGCGGATGCAGGCTCCCTCTATAATACACCGCCTGCCTACGGCATCTATATCTGCGGCAAGGTGTTCAAGTGGCTGAAGAGGCAAGGAGGCCTGGAAGCGATCCAGAAGATAAACCAGGAAAAGGCAGCGATCTTGTATGATTTCCTGGATGAAAGCACCCTTTTCAAAGGCACCGTGCGCAGGCAGGATCGTTCCCTGATGAACGTGCCGTTTGTTACGGGAAGCGATGAACTGGACGCGAAGTTCGTAAAAGAGGCGAAGGAGCATGGTCTGGAAAACCTGAAGGGCCATAGGAGCGTGGGAGGAATGCGCGCGAGCATTTATAATGCCATGCCCATAGAAGGCGTGCGCTGCCTGGTGGAATTTATGAAAAAATTTGAAATGGAGAACGGAAGCCATGTTTAATTATTACTGCCTCAACCCCATCTCCAAAGTGGGGCTGGAGGGTTTTACGGAAGATTATAAATGCACGGACCAGATCGGCGAGGCGGACGGGATCCTCGTCCGCAGCGCCTCAATGCATGAAATGGAGCTGCCGGAAAATCTGCTGGCGGTAGCCAGAGCTGGCGCAGGTGTGAACAATATCCCGCTGGAAAAATGTGCCGAGAAGGGGATCGTTGTGTTCAATACGCCCGGCGCAAATGCCAACGGCGTGAAGGAGATCGTGATCGCAGGAATGCTGCTCGCTTCCCGCGACATCGTGGACGGCATCAACTGGGTGCGGGAAAACAGCGCGGATCCCAACGTGGGCAAGGCGGCGGAGAAAATAAAAAAGAACTTCGCGGGAACCGAGATAGCGGGAAAGAAGTTGGGCATCATCGGCCTTGGAGCCATCGGCGTGAAGGTGGCGAATACGGCGAAGCACCTCGGGATGGAGGTCTACGGGTACGATCCTTATGTTTCCGTGGATGCGGCATGGAACCTGAGCCGGGACGTGAAGCATGTGATCGATGTGAATGATATTTATGAAAACTGTGATATCATCACGATCCATGTGCCGCTTCTGGACAGCACGAAGGGAATGGTGGACGAGGCCGCCATTGCAAAGATGAAGCAGGGAGTGATCCTGCTGAACTTTGCCCGTGACCTTCTCGTGGACGAGGAAGCGGTCCTGCGCGCCATTGAAAGCGGAAAGGTGCGCAGATATGTATCTGATTTCCCCAATCCCGTGACCGCTGGAAAGGCGGGCTGCATCGTGATCCCTCATCTGGGAGCTTCCACGGAGGAATCGGAAGACAACTGCGCGGCGATGGCTGTGAAGGAGCTGATGGATTATCTGGAAAACGGCAACATCAAAAACAGCGTCAACTATCCTGCCTGCGATATGGGCGTCTGCACGCAGGCCGGGCGCATCAGCATCTTCCATAAAAATGTGGCGAATATGATCACCCGTTTCGCGGCGGTATTCGGCGAAAAGGGAATCAATATTTCCGATATGATCAATAAATCCAAGGGCGAGGTTGCTTATACCATGTTTGATGTGGAGGAAAAAGCGTCGGAGGAGATCATCAGCATGCTTCGCGCCATACCGGGCGTGTTCCGTGTGCGTGTCGTAAAGTAAATCAAGAAACGCAGGCGCCGTATCTGAGGGATTTTTCTCCCGAAAGGCGGCGCGCGGTCAGAAGCTCACCGCTCCGTCCGTTGAAAGGAAGACGGAGCGGTGAGCTTTTGTCCTTGTAACCCGGGGCAGAATCGGGTATACTGTATGATAGAAATATGAAAAAAGATCATGCCGGATATCGGCAGAGTGGAGTGAAAATGGCGGAAGTAAGACCTTTTCGGGCCTGGCGGCCCGCACAGGAACTCGCGGAAAGAATTGCCGCGCTCCCCTATGATGTGGTGAGCACAAAAGAGGCGAAAGAGGAGACAGCAAGGGAACCCTATTCCTTCCTTGCCGTGGACAGGCCGGAAACACAGTTTGAAGATGGAATGGATGCCACGCAGGACCGTGTATATGAACGGGCGGGGGATCTGTTGGGGCAAAGGATGAAGGAGGGCAGCTTCCGGCAGGAAGAGAAGCCCTGTTATTATATTTACGAGCTGGAAAGGCTCGGACATGTCCAGACGGGGATCGCCGCCTGCGTCTCGGTGGATGATTACCTGAACGGCGTGATCCGCAGGCATGAAAATACGAGAAAGGAGAAGGAGGACGACAGGACGCGGCATGTGAAGGCGTGTGAAGCCCAGACCGGCCCTGTTTTTCTCGCCTACCGCGCCACAGAGGAGATCGCGGCGGTCACAAAACGGTGCAGACAGGAACCCTGTCTGTATGATTTTTGTTCCCCGGATGGGATCCGGCACAGGGTCTGGCGGATTGGCCGGCAGGATGAGATAGAAGCGCTCCACGAGGCTTTCGGCAGGGTGAAAAGACTGTACATAGCGGACGGCCATCACCGCTGCGCGTCCGCGGTCCGGGTGGCGCAGGAGTACAGAAAGGAGCATCCGGATCATACGGGAGAGGAACCGTATAATTACATCCTTTCCGTGCTGTTTCCGGATGACCAGCTCACGATCCTGGAATACAACCGGGTCATCCGTGACCTGAACGGCATGACGCCGCGGGAGTTTCTCCAAAAGATCGGGGAGAAATTTGAGATCACTCCCATGGAGGGAATGTACCGGCCGGAGCGGAAGGGACTGTTCGGCCTGTATCTGAAAAAGACCTGGTACCGGCTTACTCCCAAAGAGGGGGCGGAAAAAGGAAGAAATGCGGAAGAACAGGCAGACCCGGCAGAACAACTGGATGTGGCCGTCCTGCAGCGGCTGATCCTGGAGCCGGTCCTGGGGATCACGGATCCGCGCACGGATGAGAGGATTGATTTTGTGGGAGGCGTGCGGGGGCTGAAAGAGCTGGAAAAACGGTGTGAGGAAGATTGCGCGGCAGCGTTTTCCCTGTACCCCACATCCATCGAGGAGCTGTTCGCCGTGGCGGACGCCGGGCTTTTGATGCCGCCTAAGTCCACCTGGTTTGAACCAAAGCTCAGAAGCGGGCTGTTCATCCACAGTCTGAAAGACCGATAGAAATGCAAAGATAGGAAAAATGAGGGAAGGAAGAAGGAGCGGATATGAAGGACAAACTGTATAAGCTGATGAACTGGCCAGAAATCGAGGCGATCATCTATTCGGAGGAGGACAATCCCCACAGGCTTCTTGGTCCCCATGTGACGAGCGGTTCCATCGTGTTCCAGGCATTCCGTCCGGGAGCGCAGAAGATGGAGGTCGTGTTTCCCGATACGGGGAAAGAAGTGGAGATGGAGCGTGCAGACGAAGCGGGCTATTTCGCAGCCCTGGTTCCCGGAAAGGAGGTCCCTTCCTACCGGTACCGCATTACCTGGCCGGACGGCACGGTGAAGATGGAGGACGATCCGTATCGCTTTGGTCCTGTCATCAGCAAAAAGGACACTGACCGCTTTGCGGCGGGGATCCATTATGAAGCTTACAATATCCTTGGGGCGCATGTGCGCACCATCGACGGGACCAGGGGCGTGCATTTTGCGGTGTGGGCTCCCAATGCGCTCCGAGTGAGCGTGGTGGGAGACTTTAACCAATGGGACGGACGGATCCACCAGATGAGGAGGCTGTGGGATTCCGGCATTTTTGAACTGTTCATCCCGGGAGAGCTGGAAGGACAGAATTATAAATATGAATTGAAGACAAAGGGAAATCTGACCTATCTGAAGGCAGATCCGTATGCATTCAGCCAGCAGCTCAGGCCGGACACGGCTTCCGTGATCCGGGATATTTCCGGCTTTGCCTGGGAGGATGAGGAGTGGCTGAAAAAGAGGGAAAAGACGGATTACAGCACTTCCCCTGTGAGTATATATGAGCTTTATCTCGGTTCCTTCAAAAAACCGGAGGATGGGAGCCCCTACTGCAATTACCGGGAGCTTGCGCCTGCCATCATCTCCTATGTAAAGGAAATGGGATATACCCATATTGAGCTGATGCCCGTGATGGAGCACCCCTTTGACGGCTCCTGGGGCTATCAGGTGATCGGCTATTATGCGCCCACTGCCCGATATGGCACGCCGGAGGATTTCATGTATTTCATGAATGAAATGCACAAGGCTGGCATCGGCGTGATCCTGGACTGGGTGCCAGCCCATTTTCCGAGGGATACCTACGGGCTTTCCGCCTTTGACGGGACCTGCCTGTATGAGCACCTTGATCCCAGAAAAGGGGTGCATCCCCACTGGGGGACCCTGATCTATAACTACGGCAGGCCGCAGGTATCCAATTATCTGCTCGCCAACGCCCTGTTCTGGATCGAACAGTATCATGCCGACGGCATCCGTATGGACGCCGTGGCCTCCATGCTGTATCTGGATTATGGGAGAAAGGACGGCGAATGGGTGCCCAACATCTACGGCGGGAATGAGAATCTGGAGGCAGTGGAGTTTTTAAAGCATGTCAACAGCATGATCCACAAAAGAGGGCGCGGCGCGCTTTCCATCGCGGAGGAATCCACCGCCTGGCCGCTGGTGACGGGCAGCCTTGAAGAGGGCGGTCTCGGCTTTGACATGAAGTGGAACATGGGGTGGATGAACGATTTCCTGAACTACATCCGGCAGGATCCCTACTTCCGTTCCGGCTGCCATAACATGCTCACCTTCAGCATGGTCTATGCTTACAGCGAGCGGTTCATCCTGGTACTTTCCCACGATGAAGTGGTGCATGGAAAAGCCTCCATGCTGGGGAAAATGCCCGGGACAAGACCTGACCAGTTCGCCAACCTGAAGACAAGCTACGGGTATATGATGTGCCATCCCGGCAAAAAGCTTCTGTTCATGGGACAGGACATCGGAGAGTACGATGAATGGAATGAAAACCGGGAGGTGGAATGGTACCTCACAAAAGAAGCGGACCACAAGGGGCTCCAGGATTTTGTCAAGGCGTTAAATCATCTCTATACCAGTCATCCAGCGCTGTCCGTGAAGGACACGAGCTGGGAGGGCTTTGAATGGATCAACTGCATCAGCGCAAACGAATGTATGGTTTCTTTTGTGAGAAAAGGAGAAAAAGACGAGGACATGCTCCTGGTGGTGGTGAATTTTGCCAACGTGGAAAGAAAGGGATTCCAGGTGGGCGTGCCGTTAGACGGGAAGTACAAGGAAATCCTGAATTCCGACGCAAAGGAGTTTGGGGGTGAGGGAAGGACGAATCCCAGGGTGAAAACGGCCCTGGAGGAAGAATGGGACGGAAGGGAATATTCCATCAAAATGACGCAGGCGCCGTTGAGCATCAGCATTTTCTCCTATCAGCCCTATACAAAGGAAGAACGCAGGGAGATCGCCCGTAAAAAGGCGGAAAAGGCGCGCCGGGAAAGGGAAGCGGCGAGAAAAAAGAAGGATGCAAAAAAGGCTGCGTCCGCGAAAGGTGCAAAAACCCTGAAAGAGGAACTGGCGGAGAAGGTATTCGCCGCTGATGCGGAAATCTCCGAAAAGGGAGAGGTGGAAAAACCGGTCAGAGTGGTGAAGCCCCGGAAACAGACGATTGAAAAAGAGGAAGGAACAGAATAAATGGGAGTGAATGCGATAACGGCATCCGTTCTTTCAAAAGTATACCCCGGAAGCTTACTCACGCTCCTGACGGCGGAAACAGATGAGATATCGGAAGAAATGGCGATCGGGAAGCAGCTTCTCCAGGCTGCTCCGCAGTCTCTGCTGGACTTTATCGTGCGGGTGGTATTCTGCATTGTCGCCTTCCTGATCGGCTCCCGGATCATAAGCCTGCTCCGGAAGCTGATCCGAAAAGCGCTTGCGCGCACGGGAGCTGAAGGAGCGGGCGGAAAATTCATCGATTCCTGTGTCAAAGTGGTGATGTATGCCTTCCTTATTTTCCAGATTGCCCTGCATCTGGGCATCAATGCCGCAACGATCGCCACGATACTCGGCTCTGCCACGGTAACGGTCGGGCTTGCCTTCCAGGGAAGCCTGAAAAACTGCATCGGAGGGATCATGATCATGATCCTGCATCCCTTCCGGGTGGGAGACTATATCATAGAGACCGCCTATAACAGCGAAGGGACTGTATCGGAGATCACAGTTTTTTACACCAGGCTGGCGACCACGGACAACAAGACTATCCTCCTTCCGAATGGCCCGTTGGCTGACGCTGGGATCACCAACGTGACCCGGGCGGAAAACCGCAGGGAAGAACTGAAAGTCGGGATTTCCTATCAGGCGGATATCCGGAAGGCAAAGCAGATCCTGGAGGAACTGCTCCTGAAAGAGGAGCGCATCCGTAAAGAACTGGATTACAGCATCAACGTGGACGAGCTGGGGGACAATGCCGTGATCCTTGCCATGCGTTTCTGGACGAGGACTGAGGACTACTGGCCTGTCCGTTGGCAGATGCTGGAGGACATCAAATATGCCTTTGATGAAAACGGGATCGGGATACCCTATCCGCAGATGGATGTGCACCTGGGATGAAATCTGGCAATACGGCACAGATGCCGGATCAAGCCTCCGTGGGGTTAAGAAAGGCCGCTGAGAAAAATCAACCAAAAAAACCTTGCCAAATGTATAAAGAAACGTTATAATAATCTCTGTTGCAAATGCTGGAATAGCGCAGTCGGTAGCGCAACTGATTCGTAATCAGTAGGTCGAGGGTTCGAGTCCCTTTTCCAGCTTACATTCCGCAGAAGTGGAGAGTGCAGGAGAGACAGGACTTTTACAAAAGAAACATTCCAAAAGCCATAAACATGTGTGCGGCCTTTGGAATGTTTTTTTGTTGTAAGCCCTGTTTCCGGCTTGATACTTTTGCAGGATTGTATTCCAAAGAAAGCAACTGATTTTGGGAAAAGGGGCAGTGACTGCGGAAAGAGGCATAGATCATGCGTAAGACAACAAAAGCGGTCCTGTATCTGAAAAAGCGGCTGATCACAACAGTCAGCCTTCTGTGCGTATTTATCGCGGCTGCAGGAGTCCCTGCAGGCTGTGCGCCGGCGCCCGGAGATGAGGCACAGGAAACGCAGACGCAGGAAGACAGACCTGAGCTGGTACTTGAAAATTTTCTCATGGAAGATGGATATCTGGACCTGGAAGCGTTGCAGGCGCTGAACAGCGAGTGTTACGCCTGGATTTCCATAGAAGGGACGGGGATGAGTTTTCCTCTCATGCAGCCGTCGGAGGACCTGTCATGGTATTTAAGCCATGATTTTTGGGGGAATGAGGACGACAACGGCTGTATTTATACGGAGTATTATAACAATAAGGATTTTCAGGACCCGAATACCGTGATATATGGAAGAAACACGGAAAGCAGATTTGGTATGCTGCATCAGTATCAGGATCTTAGTTACTTTAATGAACACAGAGAAATCAAGATTTATCTGGCGGACAAGGTGCTGACCTACCGTATTTTTGCAGCCTATCCTTATGATGACAGGCATCTGATCATGACCTATGATTTCTGGGATACGAATGTGTTTTCCACTTATCTTGCGGATGTTTTTTCACAGAGGCAGATGGATGCGTTCATCGACGACTCCATGGAAGTGACGGTAGATGATAAGATCATCACGCTTTCCACGGGAGTGACCGGAGAAAGCGAAAAGCGGTATCTGGTCCAGGCTGTTCTGGTTTCGGAATAAATAAGAGGAAAGCATGCAGATTGAGAAGAGAAGAAAGAAGCGCAGAAGGAAAAGAAGCAGGGCTTCCTCCCATAGCCGCAGGACAGCCCAAAGGAAAATCCTCCGCAGGGCGGGGCTGGCAGTGCTGATCCTGGCCGGAGCGTTTGTCCTGCTTGGCGGCGTTCTGACGGCGGGCTATTTCTGGCTGAGAGAAAGGGGCCGGGCGTCTCTGGAAGAAAAACAGGAGGCTCTGCCGCAGGAGATGGAAGCGGCCGCCGTTTCCGGAAATGAGGCGGATCCGGCGCTGGGAGACGGGATGATCCGTTATAATGGCAAGATATACGCCTATAAACAGAATTGTCTGACTTTTTTGTGCATGGGAATTGATAAAAGGGGCGAGATGGAGGCCTCTGACGATCTCCTGAAGGGCGGCCAGGCGGATGCGATCTTTCTCGCGGTCCTTGATCCGGAGGAGAAAAAGATCAGCGTGATCGGCGTCAATCGAGACACGATGACGGAAATTTCGGTATATGATGAAGATGGCCTGTATATCGGAAAGCGTACAGCGCAGATCGCGCTGCAGCACGCTTATGGGGACGGGATGGAGACGAGCTGTGAGCGGATGGTGGAAGCGGTTTCCCATCTGTTTTACGGTATTCCGATCCATGGCTATTGTTCCCTGAACATGGAGGTCATTACGCTGTTAAATGACGAGATCGGCGGCGTGACCGTAACGGTTCCGGAGGATCTGAGTGTCCGCGGGCAGGTAAAATGGAAAGCCGGAGAGCAGGTCCATCTGACAGGCGATGATGCTTACACCTTTGTCCAGTACCGGGATACCGGTATCGCTCAGAGCGCAGAGGGACGGCTTGCCAGGCAGAAGGCATATCTGCAGGCGTTCATCACACAGGCCAAGGAGGCCATGCGGAAGGATATGACGCTTCCGCTCTCCCTTTATGAAATGGTAAGCCCCTACATGGTGACGGATATTTCGGCGGAGGAAGCCGTCTATCTGGCCACGCAGGCTTTGTCCTACAGCTTCGATCCCAACGATATCTATACGATGGAAGGAGAGGTTGTGATGGGGGAAAAATATGAAGAGTTTTATCAGGATGATACGGCTCTGTATGAACTGATCCTCCGGGTCTTTTATGAGGAAGTGGAGGAGAATACGGACGAAAGCCCGGAATGAAAAAGGTATTAGCGGCATTTTGCCGTTAATATAGAGAAGCCACATTTTATAGCAACACATTTTTTAGAAAGGGGGATGATTGACATGAAAAAGAAAATGGCAATCGTTCTTTCGGCAATTTTGGCATGCTCCATGGGCATGACGGCTATGGCGGCGCCCAGTCCGTCCATTCAGCAGGAGACAGTTCAGAACGTGACGGTAAATACGTCCGTGACCGTTACTGGAACGCCGCAGGTTTCTTCAATCTCCAGTGAAGCTTCTGCTGTATTGGCAGGAACAACATTCCGGAATGCGGCGGGACAGGCGGTGGATGCTTCCAGCGTGCGCGTCGTTGTGGCTCCTTCGGATCTTGCTTCCATGCAGGAATCCGCAGGCGAGATCGCAGCGGCAATGACAACGGATGCATCGACGATTTATAATTTCACAGGACTGAGCTCACTTGCCCTGACGGATAATACGGATACGCTGAATGTGCTGGATCAGGTATACGTCGGCCTGCAGGATGATAATGGGGATACGGTATCCCACAATGGTTCCGTTTCCACCACTTTCCTGCTGAGAGATATCCTGGGCGGTGAAACAATGGAGGAAGGCGAGACGATCCAGGCATTGTATCAGAGAGCTGACGGAAGCTGGGTTGTACTGCCCGTCGTGATCAGAAACGGCGTAGTCGCGATCGCTCTGCCCGCTTTTAGCGCGCCCGTCAAGGTTGTTTTCCTTCTTGCCAAGGGAACTCCCATGGAAGATGTCCAGGTTACGGTGAGATCGCCTCAGACCTGACAAAATGGATAAGGCGGCGGCTGCTCCAGGCACCCGCCGCTTTATTTGAATCATCATTTATCTTCTATGTGGCTTCAGCCGCGCGGGTATTCTATAGCCTGGCGCGGCAGAATATGAAATATGATCGGCAGGAGAGGGGCATTGCCGCCTGTTTTCCTGCCGATCAGAAAATAAGTTGACAGGGCAGTTTGCGGCGGCATATACTGTTCACATAAAAATGCGGCTGTTTGGAACGGACCGCAGGGTGGATGTTTATGGATAAAAGAGAAAAATGGGCAGCGGCAGTTTCGTGGTTTATGTTTTTCTTTTTGCTTGCCGTGATCTGTGTGCTGTCCTTTCAGAGTGGAGATGCCACAAAAGCGCTGGAGAAGCCGTTCGTGACAGGGGTGACCGGCACGGCGGACAGACAGCTTTCCAAGGAAACGATCCTCACGATCACTTTCTATATCCGTCAGGCAGGAAGGGCAGTCCTTTTTTTTGCTCTGGGGCTAAGCGGCGGCTGCGGGGTCTTTCTTTCTTTCAGGAGGTTTGGCCGTCCGGCGACAGGGGCGATGGCCTGCGCGGTGCTGTTCGGCATTTCCTATTTTACGGAGAAGATGAAAATATTTATTGAGGGAAGGCATTACGCGTTTGCGGAATGTCTGGAGAGCTTCGTTTTCGCAGTGCTTGGGTATTTCTTTGCTTCTGCGGCGTTTTTGCTGTGGCGCAGGAGAAAAGAAGATCGCGGGCGTTAAGGGAGTTGTTTATGTATCAGAAGAGATCAAACTTACAAAATCTGATCATCATTACCATTGACTGTATTGTTCTTGTGATCAGTCTTGGTCTTGCAAACTACATCAGACATCAGAAATTTTTCCGTGGCCTGAATGATCCTACGGACATGAAGATACTGATCCTCGTCTTTCTGATCGTTTTTCTGGTGATCAATCTATATAAAAATTTCTATAAGCAGATGCTTCTGCGGGGGCCATTCCAGGAGCTTCTTGAAGTTGTAAAAATGAATCTGGTGACGCTGGCCGGCGCCTCCTTTGTGCTGTACATTACCAGGTTTATCGATGAATATTCCCGTGTCGTTCTTTTTCTGTTTGTCATCATTGATGTGGTGCTGATGTTTATCGTACACCAGATTTACAAAAAGTATCTGCCCCTTTTTTACCGTATTAGCGGTACGGCAAGACAGATCCTTCTTGTCGCCACAAGCGACACGGCTTTCCAGCTTGTGAGTGAGATGAGGACCATCCGGGACTGCAGCTACGAGATCAAGGGGATCATCGTGCTGGACGGCGCAGACAGCGCCGATGTGGCTGGCATTCCCGTTGCAGGCAGTCGGAAGGATCTGGTGGATTACTGCCTTGGTGCTTCTCTGGATGAAGTGATCATCAGCGCGGACGGGGAGACGGAAGAAAGCCTGCAGGAGGAGATGGAGAATATCGCTGCGATGGGTCTGACCATCCATCTGCAGATCCCGGTACTTGAGCTGAAGGAAGCTCCGCAGAGAATGCTGTCCCAGTTCGGAAAGCTCCATATGATCACCTA
>DWYY01000053.1 GCA_019118445.1 Candidatus Eisenbergiella merdipullorum
GATTTATTGTAAAAACAGGCCCGCGTCTTTATCCCCGGCGCAGCCTTTTCCATTCTTCCTTCAGCATGCGGTACTCCACACGGTCGTGCATCCGGCCATCCATCCATACCTTCTGCTTCATGTCCGCTTCCCTGATCATGCCGCATTTAATCATCACCCGTTCCGAGCCCTTATTCTCCGGATCGCAGCCTGTGGTTACGCGGAAAACATTGTTTTCTTCAAAGGCGAAACGGAGAATCTCCCGGAACGCCTCCGTCATATAGCCCTGGCCCCAGAATTTTCTGCGGCTGAAATAGCCGGCGTGCACCAGCTTGCCCACCGGATGCTCCTGCATCACGGTATAGCCGGTCTCACCGATCAGCTCGCCCGTTTCCTTATCCTCTATCCGCAGGAAATACTCCCTTCTGTCCGGCTTCCCGATGGCCTCGATCGAAGACTCCAGATCCATTCTGGATTCCTCCAGATCATGCGTCCGGATGTCCGGCAGATAATACATGGCATCCGGATCGGAAATCAGCCCGTGATGGCTTTCCAGATCCTCCCACCTGTGGTCCCGCAGAATCATTCGCTCCGTCTCCAGCCAGATTCCTCCGGCCGAAAGAATTTCCTTCTTTTTCTGTTCCATGATTTCCTCCATTCCAAAGCCTGTTCAGTCCTGTAGGGGCTTTCTTGCAAAAATGGTATCCATGCAGTGTTTGTGCGGAATGCCGCTGCTGTTGCAGTCAAAAATCTCTTCCCGGCAGTCCTCGATCACCCAGTCCCTGTACCAGGTAAACAGTTCCCCGGAAATCCAGTTCTGCCAGTTCTCTTTATTCACTTCCTCATCCGGAGGGGCGGGGATGAAGGGCTTTTCCACAAAGACGTTGATGGCATGCATGCCGCCGGGCGCGGTATGTGACAGATAATTTTCCATCAGCTCCCTGCGCAGGTCAGGCAGAATGTGGTGGAACACGCCGGAGCTGTAGATGATGTCAAACTCCTCGTCCAGCCGGAAGGTGCGCAGATCGGCCTGAAAAAAGCTGACCTCCACCTGATGAATGTCGGCCAGCCGCTTCGCCTTCTCAATTCCGGAGGCCGTCGCGTCAAAGGCCGTGACCTGATAGCCGCATTTTGCCAGAAAAACTGCATCCTTCCCTTCTCCGCAGCCGATTTCCAGCAGGCGCAGGGGCCTCGTCGGATAAATCCTTTTCAGAAGCTCCAGGCACATCTCATTGGGCCGGGTTCCCCAGTAATAGCCCTCCGTCTGATAGCGTTCCTCATATGGTGTGATCTGTTTTTTCCCCGGAATATAGCCCATCAGGGTATCGATATCCGTTTCCAGCAGTCCGGCAAGCCGGGGAAGCTGGGTGATGTCGGGAAGAGACTGGGCGTTTTCCCATTTGGAGACGGCCTGCGGGGAAAGATTCAGCTTTCCGGCAAGCTCCTCCTGGGTATAGCCTTTCGATCTGCGGAAGCGCGCGATATTTTCTGACAGTATGTTTTTCATTCTGACCTCCATGCGTTTTTATGGCGAGACACGCGCCGGAGCGGCTCCTGCTCCGTATTCTTTCATCTGTCTTATTGTAGCAGATTCTCCTTCAGAAAAAAATGGAGGATTAAGAGAACAACCGGGAGTGTCTCAACTCCCGGTTGTATTTTTGTTAACTCTTCTTATTGTCTGTTATCCACAATTCCGTCTCACAGCTTATTTTGCTGTTGTTCCCATAATATCCATCCTGTATATTCTCGCTTCCTTCTGCCCCCAGGTATCCAGGGGAATCATTTTTATTTCACAAAGCGGTCTGTTCACAGGAATATCCACCAGTCGTTTATGGTTCTCTGTCTCCTTTTTCCACAGGACCCATTCCTCTCCCATACGAATCCAGAATTCATATCCCCGAATCAACGCAGGCGGCATAACTGCGGGCTGCTGTCCAAGATAAACATGGCATCTCATCGGATATCTCCTGTATTCTGCCAGTCCATCTCCCCAGCCATCCCTGTTAATATCGCTGTCAAATATAAATCTGACGCTTTTCACCAGGCTTCCTTCCGGAAGTCGGGCCTGAATTTCTGCCCCTATCGGAGCCTTCCATACATGCTCCTCCCCGTCCAGAGTTCTTTCTATTCCATCCGTCAGGCAATTCACATCCCCTTCTGTACTGATAATCTGCACCCGTTCCATCAATGGATTTTTCTTTTTGCGTCTTCCCGGCAGATAACAGTCATCCTCCTGAAGCTTCTCCTGCAGTTCTGAAATACGTTTCTCATATATTTCTTTAGGTGTCAGCCCATCCCTCACCGCGATCGATGCAGCCGTTCCTACCGCCTGTCCCAGGGTTCCACAGGTTGCCATCACCCTCGTGGAAGCCAGGGCGGTATGCGTGGCGCTTATATTTCTTCCCGCGAACATCAGATTTTCAATATTAACGGAATAGAGACAGCGATAGGGAATTCCATAAGGAGACTTTACCGGATGGTATATGGTCGGTTCCTCCTTCGTATCGAATCCCCATGGATTGTGATCATCCATACTCCATCCGCCATATCCCACGATATCCTCAAATTCCACGGCTCTTTCCAGATCCTGCTGCTTCAGCATATAGCCTCCCACATATCTGCGGCTTTCCCTTTTTCCGGGCAGAAATCCAATCCACTCAA
>DWYY01000054.1 GCA_019118445.1 Candidatus Eisenbergiella merdipullorum
GTTCTTTTTCCTTCCTGATTTCGTGCTGTTCAAATAAACGCAGCATTTTCCCTTTTCCTCCCTTTCTTTTGTCTGCTCATTTCAGGCCCTCCAGGTCTCTCCCGCGCCGATGCGGACAGGCTTTCCATCCATGTTCAATCTCATGCGATTTTTTCAAGTTTTCCACAACCGCCTGCGCCGTGCGGAAACGGTGCCCAGGAAGTTTTCAAACCCCTGCACAAGGAAAGCGTTGATCCTGAAGAATAATCAACGCCTTCCCTTCCTGCACTTGCCCCAAATGCCATCTATCCTCTTTTCATGGGTTATTGGATAGACTCATAATAGTCCTTATAGATCTGGACATAATCGAGAGCACCCAGATTTTCGATTTCATCAAAGTAGCTGTCCAGCTCTTCCAGCGGCCTTGCGCCGATGATAAACTTCGCGGATTCCTGTGTGGCATATTCACTGATGGCAGTCAGCAGATGATTTGCTTCCACAGAAACATCCGGGTCGAGATAAACATTTTTAGGATAAACATCCGTAGTTACATATTTGCAGACGGTATTCTGCAGAGCGAGTTCAAAGTGTTTCTGCCCTCCTTCGATGGTGTGGCGGAGCTCGGCAGGGTCGTCTGCTCCGGAAAGGTCAGGATCTGTTTCGGCTCTGGAGGGTTCGCCCAAGTCCGCGCTGTATCTGCCGTCGCCAAAGACAAAATAGTTCCAGAGCTGGATCTCCTGCGCGACATATTCCGCATTGGAATTCCATTTGCCGGGATTCTCTACCACATCCACATAGGTAGACTGGTAATTTGCGCTCTCATCATAGTATCGTCCTCCGACCCCGAACAGGTATTCGGACTGAGTATCGCGCAGCGGCCCCATAACGCCGAGCCGGTAGGTCGGATACGTGTAGAAGTAATCAAGGAAGGTGGCCGCAAGCTCCGGGTCTTCACACTGGGAAGTCACGACCGCGCCTCCCGCATTCAGCACTCCATTTCCCGCAGGCCACTGGGGCGTAGGGTTCCAATCGCTGGTCAGAGGAATCGGTCCCCACCATCCGCCGAAATCATCCCATAATGTGAAAGGCGCATCAGTGACAAACGCAGGGTTGCCGCCGACCACGACGGATTTGGCTGTGTTGCTGTCCATCGTGAAGAAATCGGGATGGATGAGCCCCTCTTCATAAAGGACATTCATAAATTTCAGAAACTCGCCATAGGCTTCCCGGTCCGCAACGGGTAAGACGACTTCGCCGTTTCGCAAAGCGATGGACTGGCCCGCAGCGTCACTGGTCAGATAACCGAACGCATTGAGCAGATACATCATGGGATTGGAACGGGTGTAGCTGCCGCCGATCGGATAATCGTCCGGATATGCCGCCTTGACCGCGCGCATGGCGTCCAGGAATTCATCCAGCGTTTCCGGGACTTCCAGATTCAGTTCTTCCAGCAGATCGTAGTTCAGGAATGCCCTGGGAACCTGTTCCCGGTCTGTGATATCCGCAATGGCCCCTACGGACCAGATGTGTCCTTCGCTGTCCTGAATAGCAGATTTATATTCCGGATGCTCCTCGTAAATAGCCGTCAGGTTGGGCATATAGGTTTCATTGAGATAAGGAGCAAGATCCAGGATCTGCCCTTCATTTGCCCCGTAGTTCACAAGCTGGTCAGCACTAAGCTGGCTGTCAATAATGATATCCGGAAGCTCGTTGCTGGCAAATGCCAGGGAGAGGAATTCCGCCTGGCCGTCACCGCTCATCTTCGTAACCTCAAGGTTTATATTCATTCCTTCCTCAATGAAACGATAGGTATATTGATGCTCCGGCTCCGGGGAATCAGCCGCCATACGGATATACATGCTTAAAGTCTTGTCCGTCCCTTCCTTGACAATGGGCAGGGTTTGTGAGGAATTCAGCCACGAAAGCTCATTCTCCGGAGCGGTTGCGGCCGCCTCTGAAGAAGCGGAGGACGGGGCGGTGGTTGGCTGCGTTTCGTCCGCAGTCTGTTTGCCGCAGCCGGCCGCGGTCAGGAGCATGACGCCGGCAAGGGCAAAAGCGGTTAACTGTTTCTTTCTTTTCATTAGAACCTCCTTTTCAGATATGAAACATATTTCTGCAATATTGCTATCAGTGAAAGCTTTGCATTCCCGGGATAATTTACAAAGCTTTTACTCCGATTTTGGGGTTATTGATTCCGGTATTCCGGGCCGCTGCCAGGGCAATCCATCAGAACTCCCCCGCAAAATAGCCGTAGCCAAGAAGCTGGACAAACATTTTCTCCCCTTTAAAAAAGAATTTTCCCCCTTCCGCCAATAGGGGCCTGAGGCCGCGCAGGGCTTCCGGCGGGTCCTTTACTTCAAAGCTTACAGGCCGGTCCGTCATGTTGATGGCAGCAAATACCGGTCCCTCGGGATCCGGACGGCAGAATACCGCTGCGCTTTCGGGGGCCATGTGATCGTACCAGGACAGTTCCTGAGAACGCAGCGCTTTCTTCTCATCCCTCAGCCGGAACAGCTCTTTCATCAGCCGGATCCGTCTTTTCCCCTTTTCACACAGGGCGTTCGCCCAGTTCACGGATGCGTCCCTCCCGTAAAACCGGTTGGAAAACATGTTATGCTTCAGATCATCCGCCACTTCATAACCGTTAAAGACAAACGGGACGCCGTCCAGCAGGAAATCCAGCACCAGGAGCGCTTCTACCCCGTCTGTCCCGATCGTCTTTTCGTGGCGGTCCTCATAACAGTCGGACGCGATATCATGATTATCGATAAAATGCAGCACCTGGCCCCCTTTGGGCAGTTTCCGTCTGCATTCCTCCCATTTCCTGCAGAACTCATCGGCCCTCCTGTCGCCCAGGGCGACCGGGACAGCATCAAAGCAGCCGTCATAGAAATAATTGACATCGAATACCGAAAGATATTCCGGATCACTCCCTTCATTTACCATAAAGATGTCGGGCTTGACCGCGCGGATGCGCCGGACGCCTTCTTCCCAGAAATCCAGAGGGATCCCGTCCCCCACATCGCAGCGGTATCCGTCCACGTCGAATTTATCCACAAAATAGACCATGTTTGACCAGAGATATTCCCGCAGGCCCCGGCTGTCAAAGTTCAGCAGGGGAAAATTCCACTGACCGATATGGATGGAGCCATCGTCATTCCTTATCACATAATCAGGATGCTCTTCCAGGAACACCGCTCCTGGCCCGCAGTGGAGATACACCAGGTCCAGCAGGACGC
This sequence comes from Candidatus Eisenbergiella merdipullorum, assembly GCA_019118445.1. Classification (GTDB taxonomy): domain Bacteria; phylum Bacillota; class Clostridia; order Lachnospirales; family Lachnospiraceae; genus Eisenbergiella; species Eisenbergiella merdipullorum. The sequence goes on from DWYY01000054.1 coordinate 3,219, forward strand.
GGAGCCCGAGCCGGTGCGCCTCCTTCACAAAATCCAGCAGGTCTTCATCCGTGCCGTATTCTTCATCGATTGCAAAATAATCCTTGATCCTGTAGCTGTTCTTGGGATTCCCCGTGCCGGAAGCGAGCTGGCGTTTGCTCCAGAACCTTTGGTCCTCATCGTCGTCCGCTGCCGCCACCGGGAGGAGCTGTATGTATTTGGGGCCGAGATCAGCCACAAAGGGCAGCATTTTCATGGCTGCACGCAGCGTTCCCTCCGGGGTAAAAGAGCGCAGGCTGATCTGATAAATGCCCGGAGACTTTTCCAACTGTTCTTTCATAAATACCTCCTTGTAACATAAAAAGTTTTGAATCAATCTATCCCTTCACGGAACCGATCATCACGCCCTTGGCAAAATATTTCTGCAGGAAGGGATAGAGGATCAACAGGGGCAGGCTGGCGATCAGGATGATGGCGTATTTCATGCCCTGAGCAATATGGGCTTTCTTTAACAGATACTCTATCATTTCCACGCTCGCGTTGGTGTCGATGCTGGTCATTTCATTGGAGATCAGGATGTCGCGCAGTATCAACTGCAGAGGCTTATAGGCATCCTTGTGTATGTAGATCATTGCCTGATAGTAGCTGTTCCAATGGCCCACTCCATAGTAAAGCGTCATAACGGCTGTGATGGGCTTCGCCAGGGGCAGGGCGATCCTTGTAAAGCACTTGATCTCAGAAGCGCCGTCGATGTGGGCCGCTTCGTAAATATCCTCCGGTATGCTGGCGGAAAAATACTGCCTGGTCACGATCATATTGTAACAGCTTACCCCTGCTCCAATGATCAGGACCAAAGGATTGTTGATCAGGTGAAGATCCCTCATGAGCAGATAACTGGGGATCATTCCGCCGCTGACATACATGGTCAGGAAGAAGTACCAGGACAGGAAGCCGCGGAAGGGAAGGTATTTCTTCGATAACACATAGGCGGCAGGGAGTGTCAGGATCAGATTATAAAGGGTGCCCAATATCGTATAAATAATCGTGTTCCGATACCCGATCCACAGCTTCGTTTCCTTGATGACGTTCTGATAAGCTTCCAGGGTAAAATCCTTAATCCACAGCAGGGTTTGCCCGGCGGCCACCTGCGTGGGATCGGAGAAGGAAGCGATCACGCAGAAATACAGCGGATAAGCGACAAGAAGGGTGATCAATACGACGAGAGACGTATTGACTGTATCAAACAGGGTCCGTTTATGCTTTTTGCGCGTTATCTTCATGGCTCCTCCTCTTACCAAAGGCTGGTTTTCGCCAGCTTTTTCGAGATTGTATTGGCAGTGACAAGCAATATGATATTGATGACATTATTAAACAGTCCGATCGCAGCCGAATAGCTGAACTGGTTTTGCACAAGTCCAATTTCATATACATAGGTAGAAATGATATTGGAGGCTTCCAGGTTCAATGGATTCTGCAGAAGGTAGGCTTTTTCAAAACCGACGGAAAGCAGGGAGCCCATCCGCAGAATAAACATGGTAATGATGGTAGGAAAGATATGGGGCAGGTTTACATGGAGGATGATCTGCAGCCTGCTGGCCCCGTCGATCTTGGCCGCTTCGATCAATTCCGGAGAGACGCCGGCAAGCGTGGCCAGATAAATGATCGTTCCCCATCCCAGCCCGGTCCAGAGGCCGGTGATCGCATAGATCGGAGCGAATGCGGAGGGGATCGCCATATAATTCTGCGGGGTTACTCCAAAAAAGGACAGCAGGATGTTGACCAGCCCATCGCGGTTCAGAAAAAGGATCGTCATGGAACAGACGACCACAGTGGATACAAAATAAGGGGCATAGGTGATGGTCTGGCAAACCTTTTTCAGCTTCCCGTTTTTCATTTCATTCAGCATCAGGGAAAAAATAATGGGAAGCGGAAAGGTCGTCAGGGAACACAGGCTTACCCATATGGTATTCCAGAGAATGTTCTTAAAATAAGGGTAATTGAAAAAAGTAATAAAGTGTTTGAACCCTACCCAGGGGCTTCCCCAGATCCCAAGGCTGTTCCTGTAATCCTTGAAAGCAATCTGCACACCATATAAAGGAATATAATGAAAAATAAATATGGTGATCATGGACGGCAGGATCAGAAGATAGAGATATTTGCATCGATTTAGCTGCTTCAGTAATTTTTTTGTCTTGCTTCTTTCTCTCATAACCGGCTCCTTTGTTTTTTTGATAGGGAAATTATATCCTGCCCAATCCATAAAAAACAACAGTGATAACGTTTTTGGGGCTGCTATTTTATACAGAATAGATAAAAATACAGAAAAATAATATCTGCTCTTTCATAAAAAACCTGCGGTTTTGTTTTCTGAATTGTGCGTTTTCGTCAAAAATGCTATAATTATGATTGCATTCTATAGAAACAACAGGCATGGGAGAGCGTATGAAAAAGAATCCGTTCAAATTCACCATTTTCAGTCTGGCGGTGATTTGCTGCGTCATCGTAAGCATCACCTTCTGCTATATCAACTATATCAGCATCACTCAGACAAGAAAGCAAAACGACCAGAAAAAGCTGGAGCTCTGCAAAAATGATCTGGAAATCCAACTCCAGCTTCTGGAGAATCTCGCCCTGAAAATTTCCATCACGAAAGAATATCAACCCTATTATCTGCAGGAAAACAGGTATCATGAGATGGTTATGCTGGAACAGTTGAAACAGTATGAGGATTATTCCATGTTGACCAGCGATTTTTTCCTATATTATGGGGGCGATACGTTTTTTCACTCTTCCGGTTTCAGCATGAGCGAAGAGGCATATACAGCTCCTCTCAGCCAGGAGGAACGCGCAACATTAGCAAACGCTCTGCAGGAAGAAACGGACGGGATTTCTTTTCTGCCCGCTGAAAACAGCATTTATGTGATCATGCCCCTCAGATCCGCCCGCAGCGGAGACGGAATTTCACCCAAGATATGTTTTTCGGTGAGAAAGAGCGACCTGGAGGAACGGTTCCAGATCGTCAGCGGCGGGATCAATGGGATTCTTTCTTTGTATATGGGAGGAAATCTTTTGTACAGCGATCAGCCGGAAGCATGTGTACCGGGCGGAAAAAGGGTGATCACAACAGATCTGTTGACCGGGCAGGGGAGCCTGTGTTATCTGCCGGAGAAAGAAGGCTATTTCTTTGACGGTCTGTTCCCCTTTCAGGTTATGCTGATCCTGACCGATGTGCTTTTGGTACTGATCATAGCGGAGTTATTTGCCAGGCATTCCTATATTCCTTTTCTGAGGATATCAGAAAAATACCGCAGAAAAATATCATTGCCAGAGGAAATAAGCTGCCAGAATGCGCTGGAAGAGCTGGATTATATGATGGATAATGTCCTCCGGAATAACAGGGAGGCCGCCATACAGATCGAACAAAAGCAGAAAATGCTTAGGAAGCAGGTATTACATATGCTTTTGGAGGGCAACTATTCCGGCGACATATCTTCCTATTTGAACCAACTGCAGATCCGGCTGAATGGGCCGTACTTTTATGTCATCACCATGTTTTTTGAGCAGGAAGAGGCTGTCTTAAAAAGCTTTTTGACCGCTGCCGTTGAGGAGCTGGGCCAGGATACAGAAGCGGTGGAGGGGGCCTATCTCTATGCCATAGGGAATGAGGCAGATAAACAGATCAATGTGATCTGCAGCCTTTCAGATCTAGACAGGAAGGCAGATTTGGACGATTATGTGTGTGAACAGGCAGAGGGCTATGCCTGTGAGCCGGTCATAGGCATCGGAAACGCGTATCGGAGTTTATCCAGCCTGTCAGCTTCCTGGCTGGAAAGCACGGACAGCATCCATAAGAAAAGAGCAGAGCGAAGCAGCAATGATCCCAAGCGTGATTTTATATATGAACCGGAAGGATTGTATCAGATATCGGCGGCTCTCGCCAGCGGAGATGAGGGGGAAGCGCTGAATCACTTTTCCCATTATGTACAGCAGATGGAAAACGGCGGAATGTCATTGATGATGCAGCAGTATATTTTCGCCGATTTTTTAAGTGAGATTACCAGGCTTGCCAGAAAGTACAGAATAGAACTGCCCAGGCAGTACATCAGCCTGATCGTGTCTGCAAAGAATGTGCAGGATTTTAAGGACGTGGTACAGAATCTGATCCATGATTTCTGTGAAAAGCGCCAGCTTATGAAAAAACAGAAAAAGGACGATGAAGCTTACCAGGCATTTAAATATGTAAAGGAACATTTTTCGGAATATGACCTTTCCATAGAGAAGGTAGCAGATCATCTGGACATGACTACGGCAGCCGTCCGTCAGGCCGTATATAAATACAGCGGTAAAATGTATAAGGATTACCTGATCTATCTGAGGATCGAATATGCCAAACAATTACTTGGGGAGGATAATCTCACCGTAGAGGAAACATGCCAGAAGGTTGGCTATAACAGCGTTTCCTATTTTACCAAGCTGTTCAAGAAGATGGTCGGTGTATCGCCGTCCAAATACAAGAAAGGAAACGGAGTGTTTTTCCCTGGGAAGAGCTGTAACTGTTAAGATTTTTTACAAATCCCCTGACATCCCCTTGCCTATTTCCCGAATTAACTATACAATACAGATGCGATTCCGTGTTTCAGAAACGGTACCTATTCCGCCATGGAAACGGGACCGGACTTTATTTTCATACTGCAGGAGGAAACGACAATGAGAAATGTGTGTCAGGTCGCTTTGACAAAAGACGCCTTTGTTACGGCCTACGGGAAATGTTGGCAGTTTGATGCTTCCTTCAATCCCCGCATCCTGTTACGGAGCGGAGAGGAGATTCCTTTTTTCAAGGCGGGAAGCATCCGCCGAACGCCCCTGAAAACCGGGCTTGGTTCGGGCGAGAGCATCGTATACGCCGATTTCGAGGGATATGAAGGTCTTACCTTTGAGACCCGGGTCCTGATCAACGATACCACCGGCTTTGTGGACTGCACCTTTGTGCCCCTGAACATGGCTGGCCTGGACGTCAAAGAGGTCTGCTGGCCCGCGCCTCTGACCGCAGACGGCAATGGCTCCTATGCAGTGCTCAATACCATGCAGGGACAGCTCCTTCCCTCCGACTGGCCGCTTGCCGTGGGAGAAAAGCTTCCTTTTGACGGCCAGATGGGTTCCGAGTCCGCCTACATGCCCTGGTGGGGAGAGATCACGCCGGAAGGCGGTTATCTCTGCTATGTCCGTCAGTTCTGGGACAGCGCCTACACCATTAAACATCCGGCAGGAGGCCCCACGCGTGTACATGTACGCCATCTTCCCTCTCTGGGAGAAATGCGTTACGCCCGCACGGTAACTTACTGTTTTGTGCCCGCAGGCAGCAGCTATGTCACCCTGTGCAAGCTTTATCGGGAAATCGTCGATGAAGAGGGAAGGGTGCGCACCCTTAGGGAAAAGGCCGTACAGAATCCGAACGTGGAAAAGCTGATCGGCTGCTGCGTCATGCACGTGGAAGGCAAGACCCATGTAACGGAAGGATCCTCCTATTATAATAAGGAAAACCCGGAGAAAAATGACCGGCTTGTCCCTTTCTCCCACTGGACCAGGCGGGTCAGGGAGCTGAAAGAAAAAGGCGTGGATCAGCTTTATCTGCATCTTGACGGCTGGGGACAGCCCGGCTATGACAACCAGCATCCGGATTATCTGCCCCCCTGTAAGGAGGCAGGCGGCTGGGAAGGCATGAAGGAGCTTTCCGACACCATGCAGGAGCTGGGCTATATGTTCGGCGTACATGACCAGTACCGGGATTACTATCTGGACGCCGCCACCTACGATAAGGACAATGCCGCAATGAGCGCGGACGGAACGCTTTTTGAACTGGCTCGCTGGGCGGGCGGCCGGCAGAACTATCTATGCGCTTCCCTGGCTCCGGATTATGTGCGGCGCAATTTTGAACAGCTCTTCGCGCACGGCATCCATCTGGAAGGAACCTATCTGGATGTCTTCACCTGCAATGAGCTGGACGAATGTATCAATCCCCACCATCCGATGACCCGCCGGGAGTGCATTGACGCCCGCAACCAGTGCTTCCACTATCTGAGCGCCCATCATATCGCCCCTTCCTCCGAGGAGGTCAACGACTGGGCGGTGAGCGCGCAGGTCTTCTGCCACTGGGCTCCCTACATGGACGGATGCGCCATTCCGGTGCCTCTTTTCAACCTGGTGTATCATGACTGTGTGATCATTCCCTGGATGATGCCCGCAGACCGCTGGGGGATCCCGAAAGGCACCACAGGCTTCATGCATGCCCTGCTCAACGGCGGCATGGGGTATATGGGCGAATATCTGGAAGGTGAGGCGCTTGATGAGAATATCAGGCAGTGGCAGACCATCCGCGAACTGCAGAAGCATGTAGCTATGGAAAAAATGGTCAACCATGAATTTCTGAATGAAGACCGCACGCTGCAGCGCACTACCTTCTCTGATGGGACGCAGGTGACCGTAAACTTTTTCGACAACACTTTTAAAATCGATTATCCTCAGGGCAGATAGATCTTCCCTGGGAGACCGCGGCCTCTGAATCTGACCAAACGGCCGCGGTCTCTGTTTGACTGATGGAAAAAGGAGAATAGAAACCGTGAGCACCTTAACTGTTACTACATATACCATGCCGGCGGCTTCCCTGGGCCGGGAAAATCCCCTGCCCGACCTGAAGTCCGTCGATGACGTCCACGCGAAGATCGAAATTGACAGGACCACCGTAACGGAAGAAGAATCCCGGTATATGGGATGGGGAAGGATAAACACTATCCTGCCCTATACCATCCAGGACGGTTACAATCGCCGGCGCAGAAAACGCGCATTCAAGTCCATCGTTCTGGAAAACGAGCATCTGCGCGCCATTTTCCTGCCGCAGCTCGGCGGCAGGCTCTGGTCGCTTTTTGACAAAGACGCGGGGAGGGAGCTCCTTCACGTCAATCCGGTGTTCCAGCCCTGTAATCTGGCCCTGCGCAACGCCTGGATCTCCGGCGGCGTAGAATGGAATGTCGGCATCATCGGGCATTCCCCCTTTACCGTGGACGATATGGCCTGCCAGCAGCTTGCGCTTGACGACGGCACGCCGGTGCTGCGCATGTATCAGTACGAGCGCGTGCGCCGTCTCTTTTATCGGGTGGAGGCGTTTCTGCCGGATGGAGCAAAGGAACTGTACGTGCGCGTGCGCATCGACAACGCGACCGATGAAGACACTGCCGTTTACTGGTGGAGCAACATGGCTGTCAACGAAGGGGAGGACGTGCGCGTGATCGTCCCCGCGCAGAAAGCCTTCCGCTACGGATACGGCGGCAAGCTGGCAAAGATCCCGGTGCCTTACATGACCGCAGAGGCGGACAAGCTTCGCGGCGAGGCGGCCCGTCTTGCCCGTGAAAACGGCGGCACCCTTTCGTGGGATATCTCAAAGACCACCACCCTGCCTCAGTCCATGGACTTCTTCTTCGACGTGCCCAAGGATGCGCGCCCCTTCATCGCGGCTCCGGGAGGGGACGGCTACGGCATGTGCCAGACCTCCACAGGGGAACTGCGCGGACGCAAGCTGTTCGTGTGGGGAATGGGTACGGGCGGCCGCCACTGGCAGGAGTTCCTCTCCCGCAAAGGCAGCGCCTACATCGAACTGCAGTCCGGGCTCGCACGCACACAGCTGGAACACCTTCCCATGAAGGGCGGGGAGACCATAAGCTGGCTGGAGTCCTACGGCGCGGTGCAGGCCGATCCTGCCGTCATACACGGAAAGGACTATCAGGCCGCTGTCAGCGCTGTCGCCGACGCGCTGGAATCCGTCCGTCCTGCCCATGTGCTGGAGGAGCTCCACGCCCGCATCAAGCGCGAGCTGGACGGGAAAAACGGTACCGTGCTGCATAAGGGAGCGGGATTTGCCCGGGCGGAAAAACGGCTTCTGGGCGATGCGTTCCATACCGCGGGCCTTTCCTTCAACGCCATGAACCAGGGTGTGCGGGAACAGCCCTGGGTGACCCTTGCCTCCGGCGGCAGCCTTCCCTGTCCGGACCCGGAGCAGGAACCTCTCAGCTATGAGACGGGCACGGCATGGGAAGAAAAGCTGGAAGCTTCCATCCTGGAAGGAGGCAGCGATCACTGGTATGGCCATTACCAGCTCGGCGTCATGCGCGCCGCCAGAAAGGACGAGGTTGCCGCCAGAGGATCCTTTGAACGCTCACTGGCATGTGAGCGCAATCCATGGGCGCTGCGCTGCCTCGCCGTACTGGAAGATCACGACGGCAGGCCGGAGAACGCCGCGGACCTTCTGTGTGAAGCTGTGGAAATGAAGCCGATCCGTCCGCTTGCGGTGGAGGCGCTGGAGGCGCTTTCCAAAACAGCCCAGTACGAACGGATGTCCGCTCTGCTTGACCGCCTGCCTGAACAGGTAAAAGGTACGGGCCGCGTAAAAACATACGAAGTACAGGCGTATCTGCGTACCGGACAGTACGATAAGGCGGAAGCGCTGCTCACAAGCCGCATCGTCCTCACGGATGTGCGCGAAGGCGACGTACTCCTCACCGATCTGTGGTTCGAGCTGATGGCCCGCAAAAAATTCGGAAACGCCGATGAAGAATCTCTAAGCTGGGTGCACGGGAACATGAAACCGCCCAAAGATCTTGATTTCCGCATGACCTGACGGATACCGGGAGAGAAAATTAGTATTGACAAGTTTCCAAACGCTGACTATACTATGTTTGTTGTAAAAAACTATAGATCGAAAACCCAAAGAACACAGGCGTTCATTCCCTTCTGGGAGTGACGCCTTTTTTCTTCTTCTTTTTCGGCATATTGTTTTATTTACAGCTTTGCGGAGGTCCTAAGATCGGGTATTATTTCGTTTTTTACTTGTGAATGCAGTCGAAAATACAGCTGAAATTACGATAATTTCCGCGTTTTGTTGCTTTTAAGCTTCATATATGCTATAGTTATACCATTAAATTTCTACGGAAACTATCATCTGCACTCATCTATCCCCATTTTATAACCGATATTCCCGCAAGAAAGACGAAGGAGGTACATTCATATGACAAAGATCAAGACGGCGGCAGCCGTGCCCGGAAAGTCCGGAAATCCGGTTGCTCTTTTCAAAATGCTGCTTGCGGCCGGCGCTCTGCTCTTAGTTGGAGGAGCAGTCTGGTATGTTGCCATCACAGGTATCGTAGGTTTAAAAGACTGGGACTATGTGAAATACGGCCTGGCTCCCACCATTGCTGCAGCATTGGGGGGGGCAATCCTCATCCTTGATATCGCGGCCTATTTCTTTCTGCCCTGCTTTAAGGAAGCGTCCGCACCTCTGAAGCATGACCTCAAGCAGGACAAGATCCGCTATCTTCTCATCCTGCCCGGCATCGTCCTGGTGTCCATTTTCAATTACATACCGATGTACGGCATCGTGCTCGCTTTTAAGGATTATAAGATCAAAAGCGGCATCCTGTTTTCCGAATGGTGCGGGCTTGAAAACTTCACCCGTTTCTTCGGCCGTTCGGTAGCGGGAAACGTCATCTTGAACACGCTCTTTATCGGTGTGACCCAGTTGATCATCACTTTCCCGGTCCCGATCATCCTGGCGCTGCTGCTGAATGAACTCAGGAGCAAAAAGTTCCGCAGTGCGATCCAGTCAACCATTTATCTGCCCCATTTCGTGAGCTGGATCATTATGTACTCCCTGCTCTTTTCCCTGTTTTCCGTGACCAGCGGCATGGTGAACAAGCTGCTCATGTCGATGGGGCTTTCTTCGATCAATCTGCTGTCCGACCCGGACATGTTCTATGGCATGCTGTACGGCACGAGCATCTGGAAGGAGGCCGGATGGGGAACGATCATCTATATGGCCGCCATTACGGGCGTGGATGAGGAAATGTATGAAGCCGCCTATCTGGACGGGGCGAACCGCTTCCAGCGATGTCTCTATATCACGCTGCCGAGTATTGCCTTCGTGGTCACCACCATGCTGATCCTCAACGTGGGTTCAGTCATGGGCGCCAATTTCGACCAGATCATGAACCTGCGTACAGACGCGACAAAGAATACGGTCGCCCAGGTTATCGATACCTATGTGTATGATATGGGCGTTGAAAAGGGCCAGTACGATCTCGCCACCGCCATCGGCCTTTTCCAGCAGGGAGTCAACTGTATCCTCCTTTTTATCAGCAACTTTGTGGTGAAGAAGCTGTCAGGCGAAGGATTCTTTTAACAGATACAGACAAGGAGGCTGCAAGATATGGCAAACCAGAAGAATAAGACGATAAAAAAGAAACATAAGGTGAGACGCTCTCCCGGCTCGATGCTCTTTGATTTCCTGAATGTGACGTTTTTCATCATCGTTGCCGTGATCATGATTTTCCCGTTCTGGAATATCATTTCCATATCGCTCACGAGCAACGCGGAATTCATGAGGAAACCGTTCATTCTGTTCCCGGAAGCGCCCACGCTGGAGGCTTACAAATATATTTTTTCCACGCCTCTGTTCCCGCGCGCTTACGGCATTACGTTTATCATCACCATCAGCGGCACGTTCCTGTCCACTCTGGTGACTTCCATGCTGGCATACGGTCTTTCCAAGAAGACGCTCCGCGGATATAAGTTCTTCATGATCTATCTGCTGATCACCATGTTCTTCTCCGGCGGACTTGTGCCTACATACTACAACATCACCAAAACGCTGAACCTTTCCAACAACCTGCTGGCGCTGATCCTGCCCGGAACGGTAAACGTGTTCAACTTCATCGTCATCCGTTCCTTCTTCCTCCAGCTTCCCGTATCGCTGGAAGAATCGGCGAAGATCGACGGCGCGAATGATTTTGTCATCCTTTTCAAGATCATTTATCCGCTTTCCATCCCGTCGCTTGCCACCATCGCGATGTTCGTGGCGGTCGGCCTGTGGAACAGCTGGTTCAACGCCCAGTTGTACATGCGTGACGAGAATCTCTATCCGCTGCAGCTCATCATCCGAAATTACATCGTGCGTTCCTCCAAGCCTGCCGATATGCAGACCATGGAAGGACTGCGGGATGCATCCGGTAAACGCATTTACCTGAACGAGACCGGAGTGAAGATGGCCTGCGCGGTGGCGTCTACCGTACCGATGCTGTTCATCTATCCCTTCATCCAGAAGTATTTTGAAAAAGGCGTTACCCTTGGCGCCGTGAAGGGATGATCACAATACGAGATTACTCAGCCAAACGGCTTGATGTAATAAAATTATAAGAGGAGGACTATACATGAAAAAAGTTGTTGCTTTACTGCTTACCATGGGTCTGGTAGTCGGCATGACAGCCTGTGG
>DWYY01000055.1 GCA_019118445.1 Candidatus Eisenbergiella merdipullorum
TAGGTAATTGCGAAACTGCTCATTGATTTTAGGCCTGTGGCGAGTAAGAGACAAAATTCCTAATGAAAATGATGGAAAGGTCAGCCAGAACTACCGTGGCGAGAGATGTAGAGGATGAGTAGCCGAAAAATGGGCGCACTTACAGAAGGAAAATATAAGTTCCTTTTTATGTGGTAAGTCCTAAGCAATCAGAGGCTTTAAACTCCGAATATATTGATGTTGTTTGATCCGGTCAGCAAGGATGACGCCAATCAATTGCGTGATCCCGGCCAGAAGCAGGTCAGCGTGAAGGGTTTTCTCATTTTGGGTCCTGCGTCCGGCAAGTCCAAAGCTGTCTTTAAAGTGATTGATAGAACGCTCTACCGTTGTCCGGATTTTGTAAGTGCTGTCCCATTCATCAGTTGCGCGCAGTGTGCCGGGATATGCCCGCAGGTCTTTTTCGGGATAGATATAAACCATCCTTCCGCAGGGAGAGGAGGTGCAGGGATTTGAACAAAGGCAGGTACGGTGATATTTTCCAGTGCCTGAGTCCTTTTCCCATTTGACTTTCGGACAACTGAATTTATAACGGATCAAACCGTTGCGCCGCGTACTGGTGCCTTCCGGTTTCAGTGGAAGGGAAGGGTCATTGGGGCAGCAGGGAAAGCCATCCTGATTTATGGAATAGTCCCTGTTTTCCAGGCCCGCGCGGGAATTTATCGGAATGTAAGCCTTCTGGAAATGCCTGCCGTTGCCATCAGCATCCGTACCAAAGGTATCACCGGAAAGAAGCTCTTTATAAAGCTTCGCGGAGTCAAAGGCGGCATCCCCCAAAAAGGTATGGGGGTTCAGAAGGGGATGGGCAGTAAATAGATCCTGGAGAGTGGGGATGAGCAGCCTTGCGTCGTGGACAGATTTGTCCTCATCAGGCGAATCCGATTTTTTGTTTAAAATGATTTCCGGATGCTTATCAAAGAAATCCTGATTGTAAAAGCGGATTGAGCGGACAATGCCTAAGCCGTTGGTGACAATGCCGAATTTGTAAGCATAGCAAAAATGGCCATCGATATAAAGTTGTTTGATGCCTGGATTGGCGGCAGCATGGGAGGGCATGGAGCCATAGGCAGCTTTATAAGGATCGTAGCCATCATCAAAGTGCATGGCCTTGGCATAGGCTTTGAGGTGTTTGATGATCCGGTTTGCGTATTTGGGATTGTTTTCAGTGACCCAGGCCTCGATGCCGGAAGAATCAAAGACCGTCATTGCAGCTTTAGAAGGATCTATGTTCTGGCAGATGGGCTCAGTAAGATCAACCAGCCGTTCAAAAACGGTTTGGATATCTGCAAGGAAATCCTGCTTAAAGCGAGTGATTTTAGAGGCATCCGGGACTTTGCCAAACCCACAGAATTCCCTGAGATGCCGGGAATAGTGAAGGAAAACAAGGAGCAGGGAATCGGTAGGGATGGAAAAAACACGCTGGATAATGAGTGCCCATAAAAAAGCGTTTAGAGGGTATTTACGGGATCTACCCGTTGATGCATAGAAACGCTTTCGGAAGGAAGCGGGAACAATTTCATCCAGATCAATGTACTGTTGTAAGAGAGACAGGAACTGAGGTTTGTCGGAATCATAAATTTCCTGGCAATCTGAAAAAATATCTGCCAAAGAAAGCTGATTGTATGTTATCATATAGGTGCAACTCCTTTCAGGTGGATAGGGTGAATTGTTACTGGACATTTCAATTTTACCACAAACCTGTGAGGAGTTGTTCTTTTTTAACAAAGAAAGAAGCCCGATTTTATGCGGGCTGTGGCGTTTCACAAACGCCTAAAAAATACTTCAAGATGGAGGTAAAGATGAGCGGACAGAATAAAAAATATCAAATCGATACGGAAGAGAACCGGAAATTCTTGGAGGAGTGCAGGAACGATCTGCTTCGTTTCGGACATAAGTTCCCTTCTCCGGGCGGAAGCTCCTATTATCTGGGCGATGACGGCACGCCCTGGAAGGACCGCAACCGGGAGACCTGGATCACCAGCCGGATGGTGCATGTGTACAGCCTTGGAACGTTCCTGGGGCACGAGGGGAGCGAGGCGCTGGCTGACGCGGGGCTGAAAGGGCTGAGGGGAGAGCTGCATGATGATAAAAACGGCGGCTGGTATGCGGGCCTGACCGCAGAGGGCGGCATCGTGCCGAACAAGCAGTGCTACGCACACGCGTTCGTCATCCTGGCGGCTTCTTCCGCGCTCTTAGCAGGACGGCCGGGCGCGAAAGAACTCCTGGACGACGCGCTTGCGCTGTATGATCTCCGCTTCTGGAATGAGGAAGAAGGGCTTTCCTGCGATACCTGGAATACGGAATTTACCGTGCTGGATGATTACAGGGGACTGAATGCCAACATGCACACGGTGGAAGCGTTCCTCGCGGCGGCGGACGTCACCGGGGAGGAGAAATACCGGGTGAGGGCAGGTCGCATCATCGACCATGTGGCCGGATGGGCTGAGGCAAATAACTGGAGGATCCCCGAGCATTTCACCAAAGACTGGACGCCGGATCTGGAATGCAATAAGGAAAAGCCGGACGATCAGTTCAAGCCCTACGGCGCTACGCCCGGGCACGGCATCGAGTGGGCGAGGCTGATCACGCAGTGGGCGCTTTCCACTTATCGCGACAGTGATAAGGAAGCGGCGGCCAGATACATAGAGATCGCCGAGAACCTGTTCAACCGCGCCGTCACGGATGCCTGGGATGTGGACGGAGCGCCGGGCATCGTGTACACCACGGACTGGGACGGAAAGCCGGTGGTGCATGACAGGATGCACTGGACCCTGGCGGAGGCCATCAACACCTCATCCGTACTCTGGCGTGTGACCGGCAAACAGAAATATGCGGATGAATATGCGCAGTTCATGCAATATCTGGATGAGAAGGTGATCGACCATGTGAACGGTTCCTGGTTCCATCAGCTGGATCAGAACAACAACGTGATCGGCACCGTTTGGCCGGGAAAATCCGATCTGTACCATGCCCTGCAGGCGACGCTGATCCCGTATTATACGGCGGATCTTTCCATCGCGCCTGCGGTGAAGAACGGAAAGAAGATTTAAGGATTTCGGAAAAAAGTCAGAAACATAACAAAGCCGGCGCGGTGAAGGCAGCGCCGGCTTTGAACGCGCAGGGGGCGTCCATGCCGTCTCATGGCTACTATTCCCAGCCCCTCCGCCCGCATGCGCTGTGGATAGTAACGTCTCATGAAGAAAAAATCACTCCGGAATCAGATAAAAGTTGAATAACCGCCATGTTTCTGCTAAAATAAAAAGGAGTGCGGGCTGGCGGGCTGATCTTTATCTGCCATGGATGGCCTGAGATGTTGTCAAGCGCAGGAAGCGCTTCGGAATTGAGAGGTAAAAATGAATATCATTCAAAAAGTTTTCGGTACGCACAGCCAGAGAGAGTTAAAGCGGATCGAGCCCATTGTGGAAAAAATAGAATCCCTGAGACCGGATATGGTGGCGCTTTCCGACGATGCACTGAAGGATAAGACGAAGGAATTCAAGAAACGTCTCGCGGACGGCGAGACACTGGACGATATCCTTCCGGAGGCTTATGCCACGGTGCGGGAAGCGGCCCGGCGTGTTCTGAACCAGGAGCACTTCCGCGTACAGCTCATGGGCGGCATTATCCTGCATCAGGGGCGTATCGCGGAGATGAAGACCGGTGAAGGTAAGACGCTGGTTTCCACCCTTCCCGCTTATCTGAACGCACTGGAAGGCAAGGGCGTGCATGTGGTCACGGTCAACGACTACCTGGCCAGCCGTGACGCGGCCTGGATGGGCGCTGTGCATGAGTTCCTCGGCCTGGAAGTGGGCTGCGTTTTAAACGGCATGAAGCCGGAGGAGAGGCGCGCCGAATATGCCAAGGACATCACCTATGTGACCAACAATGAGCTGGGTTTCGATTACCTGAGAGATAACATGGTGATCTATAAGGAGCAGCTCGTGCTCAGGGATCTGCACTATGCCATCATCGACGAAGTGGACTCGGTGCTGATCGATGAAGCCAGGACGCCGCTCATCATTTCCGGGCAGAGTGGAAAGTCCACCAGACTGTATGAGGCCTGCGATATCCTTGCCAAGCAGATGGAGCGCGGCAAAGATATGGAAGACCTTTCCAAGCTGGACGCCATCATGGGCGTGGAGCAGGAGGAGACCGGCGACTTCATCGTAAACGAGAAGGATAAGGTGGTCAACCTGACCGAGCAGGGCGTCGCCAAGGTGGAGAAGTTCTTCCAGATCGATAACCTGGCCGACCCGCAGAACCTGGAGATCCAGCACAATATCATCCTGGCGCTGCGCGCCAATAACCTGATGTTCCGCGATAAGGACTATGTGGTGAAGGACGACCAGGTGCTGATCGTGGATGAATTCACGGGACGCATCATGCCGGGACGGCGCTATTCGGACGGACTGCATCAGGCCATCGAAGCGAAGGAGCATGTGAAGGTCAAGAGGGAGAGCAAGACCCTTGCCACCATCACCTTCCAGAACTTCTTCAATAAATTTGAGAAAAAAGCCGGCATGACC
Organism: Candidatus Eisenbergiella merdipullorum; assembly: GCA_019118445.1. Taxonomy (GTDB): domain Bacteria; phylum Bacillota; class Clostridia; order Lachnospirales; family Lachnospiraceae; genus Eisenbergiella; species Eisenbergiella merdipullorum. The sequence goes on from DWYY01000055.1 coordinate 4,563, forward strand.
GGTACGGCGCTGACCGAAGAAAAGGAATTCCGGGATATCTACGGCATGGACGTGGTGGAGATCCCCACCAACAAGCCCGTGCGCAGGATCGATCATCAGGACGCCGTATATAAGACGAAAAAGGAGAAGCTCCATGCCATTGTGGAAGCGGTGGAAGAAGCCCATGCCAAGGGACAGCCCGTGCTGGTGGGCACCATCACCATCGAAGCTTCCGAGGAACTTTCCGGCCTGCTGAAAAAGAAGGGCATTCCCCACAAGGTGCTGAATGCGAAATTCCATGAGCTGGAGGCGGAGATCGTGGCGGACGCCGGCGTGCACGGCGCTGTCACCATCGCGACCAACATGGCCGGACGTGGTACGGATATCAAGCTGGACGATGAGGCCAGGGCTGTGGGCGGCCTGAAGATCATCGGAACGGAGCGTCATGAGTCCAGACGTATCGACAATCAGCTTCGCGGACGAAGCGGACGTCAGGGAGATCCGGGCGAATCCAAGTTCTATATTTCCCTGGAAGACGATCTGATGCGGCTGTTCGGTTCCGAGCGCCTGATCAATATGTTCAACGCCATGGGTGTTCCGGAGAACCAGGAGATCGAGCACAAGATGCTCACAGGCGCCATCGAGTCCGCGCAGAAGAAGATAGAGAGCAACAACTTCGGCATCCGTAAGAACCTGTTGGAATACGATCAGGTGATGAACGAGCAGCGGGAGATCATCTATGCGGAAAGACGCCGCGTGCTGGACGGCGAGAGCATGCGGGATGTGATCTACAAGATGATCACGGACATCGTGGACAATACTGTGGACATGGTAATCGGCGAGGAATCGGATGTGGACGAGTGGAATTTCAACGAGCTGAATTCCCTCCTTCTTCCCATCATCCCTCTGGAGCCCGTAACAAAGGAACGGGTCAGCAAGCCCAAGAAAAACAGCCTGAAGCAGCAGCTGAAGGAAGAAGCTGTCAAACTGTATGAAAATAAGGAAGCGGAGTTCCCGCAGGCGGAGATGATCCGCGAGCTGGAGCGCGTGGTCCTTCTGAAGGTCATTGATAACAAGTGGATGTCCCATATCGACGATATGGAACAGCTCCGCCAGGGAATCGGCCTGCAGGCCTATGGACAGAGGGATCCGCTTGTGGAATACAAGATGAGCGGTTATGAGATGTTCGACGCCATGACCGAAAGCATCCGGGAAGATACGGTCCGCCTGCTCTTCCATGTGAGGGTGGAGCAGAAGGTGGAAAGAGAGCAGGTCGCCAAGGTGACGGGAACGAATAAGGATGATTCCAAGGCAAAGACGCCCGTGAAGAAGGCGGCGGCAAAGATATATCCCAACGATCCCTGCCCATGCGGAAGCGGCAAGAAATACAAGAACTGCTGCGGCAGGAACAAATAACAGAAAGATATAGAGAAACAGACAGGTTTGAAGAAAGAAAAGGTGGTGATTCGCAATGGTCTTGCTTGAACAGATGAAGCAGGAATTACAGTCTTACAAAACTCCATTAGCGGAAGTGAGGGATTCACTTTAACCTCGCTGAAAAGACGAAGAGGATCGAAGAACTGGAACGGGAAATGGAAGCTCCCGGATTTTGGGATAATCCCGATTATTCCAACAAGAAGATGAAGGAGCTGAAAAATCTCAAGGACACAGTGGATCAGATCAAAGGGCTGGAAACCCAGTATGATGATATTGAAACGCTGATAGATATGGGAAATGAAGAAGGGGATGAAAGCATGGCCGAGGAGATCCGCGGTGAGCTGGATTCCTTTGCATCCGAGCTGGAGACGCTGCGCATCAGCACCCTTCTGACGGGAGAATACGATAAAAATAATGCGATCCTCAAGCTAAACGCGGGCGCGGGCGGAACGGAAAGCTGCGACTGGTGCAGCATGCTCTACCGCATGTATACCAGATGGGCAGAAAAGAAGGGATTTGGCGTGGAAGTCCTGGACTATCTGGACGGCGATGAGGCGGGGATCAAATCCGTTACCTTCCAGGTAAACGGGGAAAATGCCTACGGCTATCTCAAATCGGAGAAGGGCGTGCACCGTCTGGTCCGCATCTCCCCCTTCAACGCGCAGGGAAAACGTCAGACTTCCTTTGTTTCCCTCGACGTGATGCCGGAGATCGAAGAGGATCTGGATGTGGAGATCAATGATGAGGATCTCAGGATCGATACCTACCGGAGCAGCGGCGCAGGCGGCCAGCACATCAATAAGACATCGTCCGCTATCCGCATCACGCACATCCCCACTGGGATCGTGGTGCAGTGCCAGAATGAGCGCTCCCAGTTCCAGAACAAGGATAAGGCTATGCAGATGCTGAAGGCAAAGCTGTACATGCTCAAGCAGGAGGAAAACGCGCAGAAGCTTTCCGGCATCCGGGGAGAAGTGAAGGAGATTGGCTGGGGCAACCAGATCCGCTCTTATGTCTTCCAGCCCTATACCATGGTGAAGGATCACAGGACCGGCCATGAAACGGGAAATGTGGAAGCGGTGATGGACGGCGATCTTGACCCGTTCATCAACGCCTATCTGAAATGGATCAGCACGGGGAAGACAGAAGACGAAGAATAAAATAAAAGAATAAAGTATGAGGAAATGAAAAAGGACGCTGCTCCGGAAAAAATCCGGGGAAGCGTCCTTTTTTCAGTCTTCTGCACTGTTCCTTGTGCTCATCAGTTCCAGATAAAAGTTGGAGTAGGTGGCGTTCATATAGGGAATCACGAACAGCAGCCCGATGCAGCAGGTGAGGATCCCTAGAAGATAGAGCGGAATGAAGCTCACGTCCAGATAAAAACGTCTTCCCTTATTCCCCTTCATGATCTTACGGCTGAAGCGCAGGCACTGGACGGCGGAAAAATCCGGGAAGTCCAGCATGACGAAATAGCTCTGGGAATACATCAGCGTGATGATGACGGACGCCACCAGCCCGATGCAGAAGGTTATGGTAATGGGGATCAGCATATAAAGGGTATCGATCACCATCCAGAGCGCGAGGCAGATAAACACCGGGATGAAGCTCGCCAGCATCAGAAGAAGCTGGAAAAGCTGGATCAGGATAGCCTTGTCCGGGTGATGGGTAAAGCCGTAGAACACGTCGCTGACCCGGATGTTGCCGCCGCAGGAAATGTTCAGATACAGATAGGTCTGTCCCGCAATGAAAATGCCGGCAAAAAGCTGCAGCAGACATTCTATGATAAAGCTGAAGATCATTCCCGGTATGGTCTGGCTATTCAGCGGAAACATGACCACGTTGCTGATCACAAGCATGATCGCCTCCACGATGATCACGGCCGGGATCACTGTCCCGTATTTTCCGAGAAGCTGCCCCTTTGCCCTGGCCTTCAGCTCGGCTGAGGTTGCATGTCTTTCCATAAAATTCTCCATTCTGGAGCGTGGTAAAGCTTTGCTTTGCCGCGATAGGACGAAGAAAGGCCGCAGATGCGGTTATCTTCTGCTATCAGGCTGTTTGTGACGCTCCGGCACAGACAGCCCTAAAAAGCTCTTAACGATAGCCTCCGTACATGTCTTCTATCTCATCCCAGGCGTCGTCGAAGCTTTCTCCATAGAAATATTCATAATACTGGTTGAGCTGACGGCGAAAATCATTCTGCATATCCGCATTGGTGAACAGAAGCAGGAAGGCGCTCGCCACGATGAGAATGTTGATGACCAGACCAAGTATGGCCGTCAGGATACCCACCTTTGCATTCGGGAGCATGGCTTTGTCATTTCCTTTGGACAGAAGGCCCAGGATAATGGCGAGGCCGCCGCAAACGAGGGGTGGGAAAACCGTTCCGGTGAAAGCGCTGAGGATGGCCAGGATGCCCAGCACCATGGAAGCCGTTGCGAAAGAGCTGCCGGGATGTCTGGTCGGCGGCGTGTAGTAGGGCGGAAATCCGGAGTCATTATTCTGCCAGGGAGGGATCGGCCCATTGTTATAGTTGTCCATTCTATCCTCCATTCCGCAGCGTTCTGCGCTGCTTTCCTCCTTTGAGGAAACTCTTATGGACAATATTGTAGCACGCGCAGGGACATGTGACAAATAAAATATTGCCGCGATAAATGAAAAAAGTATGAAGGAAAGAAAACCTGAGCCTTGAAAAGAAAGCCCGAAATCCACTATAATGGAAAAAGCCTGGACTTCAATGCAGGCAGGAAAGGAATCAGAAACGGACAGATGGATATCACAGGAAAGCTTACAGAAGAACTGAAGGTAAAGAGATGGCAGGTGGAGGCGGCGGTGAAGCTGATCGACGAAGGGAATACGATCCCCTTCATTTCCCGCTACCGCAAGGAGGCCACAGGCTCTCTGAACGATGAGCAGCTGAGGGATCTCTATGACCGGCTGAATTATCTGAGAAATGTGGAAGAAAAAAAGCAGCAGGTGCTTTCCAGCATAGAAGAGCAGGGGAAACTGACAGAGGAGCTGAAAGACCGGATCCTTGCGGCGGAAACCCTGGTGGTGGTGGATGACCTTTACAGGCCGTACCGCCCCAAGAGGAGGACCCGCGCCAGCGTGGCGAAGGAGAAGGGATTGGAAGGGCTGGCGCAGCTCATCCTGGCACAGGAGACGAAAACACCCCTGGAAGAAGAAGCGCAAGTCTATGTGAGCGGGGAAAAAGGCGTAGAGAGTGTGACTGACGCTCTGCAGGGCGCGAAGGATATCATTGCGGAAATGATCTCCGACGAAGCGGACTACCGGATCTTCATCCGGAATCTCACCTTTGAAGAAGGAAAGCTCACCAGCACGGCAAAGGACGAGAAGGCTCCCAGCGTTTATGAAACCTATTATGAATATGAAGAACCGCTGAAAAAGGTGGCAGGACACCGCGTACTGGCCCTGAACCGCGGGGAAAAGGAGAAATTCCTCACCGTGAAGGTGGAGGCTCCCGAAGAACGCATCTTGCAATATCTTGCCAAAAAGGTCATCACCGGACAGAACAGCGTCACGGAACCCGCGCTCCGGGAAGCGATCACAGACAGCTATGACCGTCTGATCGCTCCTGCCATTGAGCGGGAGATCCGGGGAGAACTGACGGAAAAGGCGGAGGACGGAGCCATTTCCGTATTCGGAAAAAATCTGGAGCAGCTTCTCATGCAGCCGCCCATCACGGGAAAAGTGGTCCTCGGCTGGGATCCTGCTTTCCGCACGGGCTGCAAGCTCGCCGTGGTGGATGAAACGGGAAAAGTGCTGGATACCAAGGTGATCTATCCGACGGCCCCTCAGAATAAAGTGGAGGAAGCCAAAAAAGAGCTGAAAAAACTTATCACAAAATACCATGTATCCCTGATCTCCCTTGGAAACGGAACCGCTTCCAGAGAATCTGAGCAGGTGATCATGGAGCTGATAAAGGAGCTTCCCACCCCGGTTCAGTACGTGATCGTAAACGAGGCCGGCGCATCCGTTTATTCTGCCAGCAAGCTGGCTACAGAGGAATTTCCCAATTTTGACGTGGGGCAGCGGAGTGCGGCATCCATCGCCAGACGCCTCCAGGACCCGCTGGCGGAGCTGGTGAAGATCGATCCCAAATCCATTGGCGTGGGACAGTATCAGCATGACATGAACCAGAAAAAACTGGGAGAAGCGCTGGAAGGCGTGGTGGAAAGCTGCGTGAACCGGGTCGGCGTGGATCTGAATACGGCTTCCGCCTCTTTGCTGGAATACATTTCCGGAATCACGAAGACCATTGCGAAGAACATCGTGGAATATCGGGAGGCAAACGGACGCTTTACCAACAGAAAGCAGCTGCTCAAGGTGCCCAAGCTCGGCCCTAAGGCCTATGAGCAGTGCGCCGGGTTCCTGCGCATCCAGGACGGAGAGAATCCGCTGGATGCCACCAGCGTGCATCCCGAATCCTATGAAGCGGCCATGAAGCTTCTGGACAGGCTTGGCATGACGCTTGCTGACGTGAAAAAGCTCCAGGCCCAGGCGGCAGCCGCAAAAAAAGCAGGAAGAAGCCTTGCTGGAACGGCTGAAGGCGCTGCGGCGAATGCGGCAAACGGAGCTGCGCCGGATGCGGCGGGAAAAGGCGCTGCGGCGAAAGGCGGAGAGGCGAATGCGGCAGGAAAAGGCGGAGCGCTTTCCAGCGGCGGCCGCAGCCAGCGCCGGCCGGTGATCCGCAACACGAATACCGCCATGGGACGGGCCCTCGCGGCGGCCATGGAAGGCATTTCCCTGGAGGAAGAACAGGACGGACCGTCCGGAAGCAACGCGAAGAAAAAGGCGGCCCAGCCGCAGCGCGGGCAGGAGAACATCTCCGCAGATATGCCTGCAGGTCTGGAGCGCAGGGTCGGCGATAAAGCGAAAATGGCGCAGGAGCTCGGCATCGGGGAGATTACCCTGACGGATATCTTAAAGGAGCTGGAAAAGCCCGCAAGAGACCCGCGTGAGGATATGCCTGCTCCGATCCTGAGGAGCGACGTCCTGGATATGAAGGACTTAAAGCCCGGCATGATCCTGAAGGGGACCGTAAGGAATGTCATCGATTTCGGCGCTTTCGTGGACATCGGCGTGCATCAGGACGGCCTGGTCCACATCTCCCAGATCACCGACCGGTTCATCAAACACCCTCTGGAAGCGGTCAGCGTGGGAGACGTGGTGGACGTGAAGGTTCTCGACGTGGACGTGGCGAAGAAGCGGATTTCCCTCACCATGCGGCTGGATCAGGAGGCAAAGCCTAAGGATAAGCAGAAGAAGTGAGAAACTATTCAAACTCCCGTTCATGCTTCTTGAAAAACTCATAATACGCCCGAACATTTCCAAGTTCATACCAGCGCTTCACATCGACGACTTCCTCATCCAGATCATAGATTTTGGCCCCCTTCATGGACAACAGGAAGGGGGAGTGGGTCGCGATGATGAACTGACAGCCGTAGAAGCGCATGGAATCTTCCAGAAATCTTAACAGCTCCTGCTGCTTTTCGGGAGACAGGCTGTTTTCCGGCTCATCCAGCAGGTACAGGCCGTTCTCAAGGATCTTTTCCGTGAAATACAAAAAAGCGCTCTCCCCGTTGGAGTGCTCGCGGATATTATCCTTGAGGTTTTTCCGGACATATTTTGACTGGGTGCTTCTTTTGGCCAGATTGACTTTTTTGAGCTGTTCGTAATCGTCCAGCGACCGCATCTGAAAGGGAGTGTACTTCGTGTCCAGATAATCCTTGAGCAGCGTTTCCCGTTTCCGGTCGATCCCCGCATTGAGGTTCCTCAGATCCAGCATGAAATCAAAGACATCATCGCTGGTAATGATCCTGCCGTCCTCAGGTTCGTTCCCATCCGTCTCATAGCTGCAGAGGGCAGTATAGTCCTCAAAAAAATTGGAGCGGTTATACAGGGTGTCCCGCTTCAGGCCCAGCTTTTCCGAGATGATGTTCAGCGCTGTGGTTTTTCCGGAACCGTTTCCGCCGTACAGGATGGTGACCGGTTCAAAATCCAGCATGATGAGCCCGTGCTTCGACAGGATCTGAAAAGGATACCAGGTATCATAGCAGGTCCGCTTCTGGCTCAGGATAAAATCATATTCTCTTTCCCTATCCGGGAACTGAAAGTGTGACAGGTAGATCATGTTTCCCTCCTGCTTTTTAATGTCCGGACGGCTTCTGCCACAACTGATCGTGTTCAACGACCAGATCGGCGTAGATCAGCCTGGCCAGAACGATCCCGGTGGGGATCAGGGCGATCCAGATGGCTTTTCCTGCCAGGTACAGACAGGCGATGGTCAGGATGGTCCCTCCCAGGAAGAAACACAGGATCATTCCCACATGTACAAGCCCCCGTTTCGCAGCCTTTTTGTCCCGTTTGCGGATGGCCTTTGCCAGCGCGATGCCTACCTGGCGGATGTGATTGGTACAGAAGGTCGTCGCCATGGGGATGCCCTCCATCTGCCGGAAGGTATTGTACTGCATGGATGCGATAAAATTGATCATGACCTGTACAACGTGGTGGGGAACGCTTAACGGGATCAGCCCCACGAGAAAAAGGACGATCATTTCAAAAGCGATCAGATAAGTATCCCAGCGCAGGAATCCCAGCCTTTTTACCGGAGAGGGCAGCGCTTCCGAGAGAAAGGCTCCCAGGCAATATGCGGAAATGGGGATCAGGTAGTAGAGCCCTTCCTGCAGATTGCCCCGTCCGAGCGCGATCGACATCAGCACCACATTTGCGGTCTGCGCGTTGCAGAAAACGCCGCCCCGCAGATTGTAGGTATATGCCCCCATCATGCCGGCGCTGAACATGAGCAGGGCGTATATCTCCTTCCGTTCACAGACCAGATACCCGGAAGGATCGGTCCGGTCGGGTTGTGGTTTCGTTAATTCTATTTGTTCTGTCTGCATTTTTTGTTTTCCTTTGTTTTGAAGTTTTCCGCCGGCGGATGCCGGCATGATCCTGCCGCCGCCTTTTTGCGGAAGCGGGAATGGGCTCTGTCTGCCGTTTGCTTCGTGATATTTTTTTACATATCGGAACATTTCCTTTCTGAGCTTTTGAATATTGGTCTTCCTGAAGCATTATAACACAGTTTGGGAAGGTTATGGAAAAAGTGAATATGAAAAAGTAAGATATTTGTGTTACACTATCGACATGGGGACATGGGAATCAAAATTGCCAATACAATTGCCATATACAACATGGCTGTTATGCCATGATCGGCAGCGCCAAGAAAGGATGAACATATTATGGATTTTGTGAAGCTTGGAAATTATATCGACTGTCTTGAGTCAACCTATCATATTCCCGCCGCCGCGATAACCGTTTATCATAATGATCGGTGTGTATTCCGGCATTTTGCCGGATATGCCGATGCTGCAGGCACAAGACCGATGAAAGGCACCAGTCAGTTTTTCCTGTACTCTGCCTCAAAGGTCATTACCTGCACCGCGGCTATGATCTTGATGGAGGAAGGAAAATTATCTCTTATGGATGAAGCGGGGAAATTCTACCCTGCGTTCGCCCGTATGAAGGTAAAAGCGGAAAACGGCCTGCGGGAGGCGAAAAATAAACTGACGGTCCTGTCTTTGCTGACCATGACCGGGGGCCTTTCTTATGAGATGGATGCAGAACCTCTTTTACAGTTCAGAAACCAGAAGCATCACGAAAATATCATGGAGGATGCGATGAATGCGATCGCACAGATACCTCTGGATTTTGAACCCTCCACCCATTATCAATACAGTCTGTGTCATGATGTTATTGGCGGAATCATTGAAAAAGCCTCCGGCATTCGTCTGGGCGAATATTTGCAGTCACGGATTTTTGAACCTTTGGGAATGCAGTATACCCGTTTTGGGTTTGATGAAACACAGAATCCGAATTTCCTGGAACAGTATTCCTATAAAGATGAGAATGGCTGCAAGATCAGCCGTGCCATACCTAAGATCTGCGGTTTTTCCATGATTCCCGGATACGAAAGCGGCGGAGGAGGTCTGGTTTCCTGCCTGGATGATTATGGGAAATTTGTCGGTATGCTGGCGGCAGGCGGCGTTACGGCTGACGGGAAAAGAATTCTCTCGGAGCAAAGCATTGACCGGATGCGTACCCCTTCCCTGAGCCCTGTGTGCGAAAAAGAATTCATAAGATGGGATCAAGGATACAGCTACGGTCTGGGCGTCCGCACCATGGTTGACAGAGAGAAAAAACATGCAAAAAGCCCCATTGGAGAATTCGGCTGGGACGGGGCTGCGGGAGCCTTCAATTTTATCGACACAAAAAACGATCTGGCAATGTTTTATGCACAGCATGTGCTCGACTGCAGCCCGGCCTTTGATGTAATACATCCGACTCTGCGGGATTTGACCTATGAATGCTTTTTTTCCTGATTTCCGCTTTGCATTTTGCCGGGGGCATACTATAATGTTTCTATCAACTATTTTCACAGGGAGGAAAAGAGAATATGAAAGAAACAGATACGATGCTTCTGGAGCGGCTGAAGCGGCCGGAGGGGAAGATTGATGTGGTGCTGGACACGGATACTTACAATGAGATCGATGACCAGTTCGCCCTGGCTTATCTGCTCCGGTCCGGGGAGAAACTGAATGTGAAGGCAATCTATGCCGCACCGTTCTATAATGAAAAGTCGGACGGGCCTGCGGACGGCATGGAAAAAAGTTTTCAGGAAATCCACCGGATCCTGGGGCTGATGGACAGGCAGGACATGGCGGAGCATGTATACAGGGGCTCGAAAGCTTACCTGAAGAATGAAACGGAGCCGGTGGAATCGGATGCCGCCAGACATCTGGCCCGGCTTGCCATGCAGTATACGCCTGAAAAACCCCTGTATGTGGCGGCCATCGGAGCGATCACAAACGTGGCTTCCGCCATCCTGCTCCAGCCGGAGATCAGGGACAGGATCGTGCTGGTGTGGCTGGGAGGAAACGCGCATAACTGGCCGGATAACCAGGAATTTAATCTCATGCAGGATGTCGCCGCGGCCCGCGTGGTGTTCGGATGCGGGGCCGCGCTGGTGCAGCTTCCCTGCATGGGCGTGGTATCCGCCTTTACCACCTGCGGGAGAGAGCTGGAGCAGTTTTTGCGAGGGAAAAATGCGCTGTGTGACTATCTGGTGGACCTGGCGGAGCGGGAAGGCGGAGCGGGCAGCAGATACCGCTGCTGGACCAGGGCCGTCTGGGATGTAACGGCGGTCGGCTGGCTTTTAAACGGAGGATTCATGCGGGATGTCCTGGTCCCTGCGCCGATCCCTCAATATGATCACCATTACAGCTTCAATCCGGAAAACCATCTGATCCGCTATGTCTACCACATCGAACGGGATATGCTGTTTGACGATCTGTTCCGTAAGCTGGCAGGAGATTCGCAGGGTGGAGAATGAAATGAAAAGAAAAATTCTGAATTTCGGTTCCCTGAATATTGACCGGGTCTACCGGGTGGGTCAGTTTGTCAGGCCGGGAGAGACCATATCCTCTAAAGGATATCAGTGCTTTCCGGGCGGGAAGGGGCTGAACCAGTCTATCGCCGCCGCCCGGGCGGGCGCGCAGGTTTTCCATGCCGGAACAGTGGGTGCGGACGGGGATTTTCTCGCAGAGCTTCTGCGGGAAAGCGGAGTGGATGTCCGCTATGTGAGAAAAACGGATGGGATCACAGGCCATGCCCTGATCCAGGTCAACGACGCGGGGGAGAACTGCATCATCCTTTATCAGGGGACCAATTTTGATAATGATGCCGCCTATATGGAGCAGGTGCTTGCCGGTTTTGAAGAAGGGGATATCCTCATGCTGCAAAATGAGATCAATGATCTCCCTTATCTTTTGGAACGCGGGAAGGAAAAAGGAATGCGGATCATGCTGAACCCGTCCCCGATGGAGGAAGACATCGCCTCAGCGGACCTGTCCGGCGTCTCCTGGCTCATGCTGAATGAGACGGAAGGCTGTGCGCTGACGGGAGAGACGGATGCGGAAGCGATCATGCAGGAGCTCCTTTCCCGTTTTCCCGGGATGCAGGTGATCCTGACGCTGGGAAAGGACGGAGCGGCATTTGGGGATGGGAAAAGACTTCTCTATCAGCCCTGTTTTCCGGTAAAAGCGGTGGACACCACGGCTGCCGGGGACACCTTTACCGGCTACTTTGCGGCAGCTCTGCTGGAAGGGATGGATGCCGGGGATGCGCTCCGGCTTGCGGCAGCGGCAGCGGCCGTAACGGTCTCCGGAGAGGGGGCCGCGGTTTCCATTCCGGTCAGAAAACAGGCGGAAGAAATGTCGAAATCGGTATTGACAGAAGGATAATTTCTGCTATGATAAAGAAGGTAACCATAAAAGGTAATGTTCTTCAGGGTTGGGTGCAATTCCCTACCGGCGGTGACGCTGCGCACGGCGCAGATGAGTCCGCGACCCGCTTAGGCGGCTGATCCGGTTAGAATCCGGAACCGACAGTACAGTCTGGATGGAAGAAGAATGATGCAGGGGCTTTTTCTAAAGTCTTTTTCGTGGGAAAAGGCAGAGTCCTGCTGAAATTTGAAGCAGACCCGGAGAATCATTTCTCCGGGTTTTTTTATGTATTTGAAGAACCTGCCTTTCATGAAACATAAGGATGCCCGCTCGGCGCGGCGTTCTCTGTTCGCGGCTTTTCGCCGCAGAAAGTGAGGAACATACATGAGCACTCTTGCAGCAACCGTTGCGGAAAACATTGTCTTTGTCCTGGAATTTCTCGGGCTGGTCGTAGCGATCGTGCTGATCGCCTATCTGGCGGAACGGTTTGAGAAAAAAAGAAACGGCATCACGGAAAGGACTCTTACCACCCGGAAGATTGCGATGATCGGTGTCTTTTCCGCCATTGCGGCAGTCCTTCACATGCTGGACTTCCCGATCCCGTTTGCCCCTTCTTTTTACAAGATGGATTTCAGCGAGATACCGGCCCTGATCGGCGCGTTCGCCTTCGGCCCGGTGGCGGCAGTGATGATCGAATTCTGCAAGATCGTCCTCAAGCTCCTGTTTAAGGGCACCTCCACCGCCTTTGTGGGAGATCTGGCAAACTTCATCATCGGGTGCAGCCTCCTGCTTCCCGCATCCATTATCTACCTGTTCCGGAAAACGAAGAGGAACGCGGTGATCGGCTGCGTGGCCGGGACGCTCGTCATGACCGTATTCGGCTCCGCCTTCAACGCGGTTTATCTGATCCCCAAATTCGCGCAGCTCTATGGCATGCCGTTGGATGCCATCATTGAGATGGGGCATGCGATCAATCCCGCCATCAACAGTGTGACCACGCTGGCCCTCTTTGCGGTAGTCCCGATGAATCTCTTAAAGGGCGCTGCCGTTTCTCTGGTGACCATGCTGGTCTACAAGAAGCTCAGCCCGATCCTGCATAGAGGCTGACCGCTGCATAATGTGGAATATGGAAAAGCTTCCGCCTGGGGCGTACTGCTCCGGGCGGAAGCTTTTTTGTGTGCCGTCAGCAGAGCTTCACTATTTTGCAGAAGATGATCACATACGTCAAGAGAAACAAAAATGTGCTGTTGAAAGAAAAAATGGTTCCGGGTATAGTGAAAGAAAGGGTATTGATTTTCATAAAAGGGAGGGAATGCGATATGGAAAAAACGGAAAAAGAAATTTGCGCTCTGATGGAAAAGGTCAATGACTACTGGATCGCTCAAAATCCGGAGACTGGGGACTGCGCCTGGGAGCGGGCTGCTTACTTTCTGGGAAACATGGCAGCGTATGAGATCCTGAAAAAACCGGCTTATCTGGAATATGCCGTCCGGTGGGCGGAAAAAAACGGCTGGAATTTTAGCAGAAATCCGCAGGATCAGACGACAAATGCGGATGACTTGAGCTGCGGAGAGACCTACATGGACCTGATGGAAAAATATGGTGTAAAGGGCAGCATGGATCATATCAGGAAAACCATGGAATGGACGGTGCAGGATCCAAAGAACGATTATTGGTGGTGGATAGACGCTATCTATATGGCGCTTCATTTTTATAACCGGATGGGGATCTGCCTGAAAGAGAAAAAATTGTTTGATAAGGCATATCGTCTGTTCCTCAATACGAAAATGGAACGGGGGCTGTATGACAGGGAAGAGAAACTGTGGTACAGGGACGCGGGGTATCTTCCGGATAAGGTCCGTACAGCGGACGGAAAAAAGGTGTTCTGGTCCCGTGGAAACGGATGGGTATTTGCCGGTCTCGCCAGGACGCTGGAGGTACTCTCTCCGGAACACGCTTCTTACGGAGAATATGAGCAGACCTTCCGGGAGATGGCGCAGTCTCTGCGCGGCTGCCAGTGCGAAGACGGCTTCTGGCATACCAGTTTACTGTCCCCGGAAGAGTATGATATGCCGGAAACCTCCGGAACGGTGCTCAATGTGCTTGGTATGCTGATGGGAATACGCCTTGGGATCCTGCCGGAGGATTACAGAGAAAGCGCCGGAAAGGGATTCGATGCGCTGCTGCGGGAAGCGGTGGAAAAGGACGGAAGGATCGGATGGGTACAGACTGTCGCGGCGGCTCCGGGGGCAGTGAAAAAGGAATGTACCAATGATTACGCGGTTGGAACCTTTCTCCTGGTCTGCCGGGAGCTGATTTATGAAATGCGGGCGGAAAGATGAGAAGAAAAAAATATCAGTATCTGTACCGGCTGACCATCATCATTTTTCTGATGCTTGCGCTTCCCGTCATCATGATTACCTGGTTTTTATGGAGACGCTCGTTTGAAGAGATGCGCAGAGGAAATGAAGCCTATTATGAAAAAATGACAGATTCTTTTATGAACGGTTTCAACAGGGAACTAATGGATCTGAAGGATCATGCATCCCGGCTCAGTGTAAACAGCAGAGATTCGGACAGCGCATTTTTCAGAGGAGAAGAAAGCTTTCGGGAGAACGCCTACTGGTATTATGAGGCGGTTGAGGAGCTGAAGGATAATCCCAATTTTGATGTCAGCGACTGGGGAATATATTATTATGGAACAGACAGTGTGATAACCAGAAAAGGGAGACAGTCCCTGGAACAGTATGTGGATAATACGCTTCTTCAGTCTGACGGAGAGATGGAGCAGGTGATGCATTTTTTCTCCGAAGCAAACTATCAGCAGATGAAGATGGTGTTTGGCACGACGGATACGGCGGACGATTATGGGGGAAAAATGATGGCGGGCTACTGCACCACGCTGGGGAACAGCGGAGACCGTGCCCTGATCTTCTATGTCATTGGCCCTCAGAATTATAAAGAGCTTTGGGATATCGGTTATGATGAGGAAGGCGTTTATTTTTATGTTCTGAACAGTCTCACGGATCAGGTTTTTCTGGCCTTTGGGGATGCGGCCGGCGCGGAGCGGCTCAGGCTGGAGGAAACGCGGAGAATGACGCATGGGATCCGGCAGAAGGTGCTTTATCGCAATGACAACAGCCTGATGCCCCTGTCCTTCGTTGTTTATGTTACGGAGGAGTCTCTGCAGAATAACATCACGGAGTTTTATCAGAATATGAGGACATTATCCATATTTCTGGCGCTGTTTCTTCTGGTCCTGTGTACGGCGGCTCTGTATATGGAATACCGTCCTGTACACAGGCTGCTTTCCGGAATGGAGAATTATGAAGAGTATGAAGGAGGCGAATTTGAGACGATCCAGAACGCTCTGCATGACAGAAGCGTGAAGATCCAGGAACAGGAAATGCTCATCATGGATCTTCTCATCAGTCATCTGCTCTACGGCGTTCCGGTATCCGCGGGAAAGCTGGACCGTTTGGGAGCGGGGGCGCCTGCCGCCGGTTACTGCGTTTATCTTCTGGAGGGAAGGATCCTTTTAAGCAGCGAGGTATCACTGCTTGCAGCGGAGGCGGAAAAGCGGTTTTCGGCAAGGCTGTTCGTGACTGATCTGCAGGAGGAAAAACAGAATGTTATTATCGCATTCCTGAAGGAGGCAAATGCACAGGAGCTTAGAGCGTGGCTGAAGCGCTGGTTTCAGGAACGGTTCCTTTCGGAATATTCCTTCTATCCGGGAAAGACGGTGGGATCTCCCGATGAAATCCGCTCCAGCTATCTGTACTGCTGTGAGCAGAAAAAGGAACAGGAGTCGAAGTTTACTCTGGAAATGGAAGACCAGAAAGCCATGCAGTTGAAGAAGGAGCAGCAGAGGAAGAAGAGGGATGAGATCCTTGCCTATCTGGAAGCGCATTACAGGGATACGGATCTGAGCCAGACTCAGGTGGCGGACGCCTTTCAGATTTCCAGCTATACCCTGAGCAGGATGTTCAAAAACCAGGTGGGAATCGGCTTTACGGAATATGTGAACGCGAAGCGCCTGGATTATGCGAAGGAGCTGCTCCTTACGACCTCCTATTCCATCCGGGAGATCTCCATCCTGTCAGGCTTCAGCAATGACAATTATTTTTCCAGAATTTTCAAAGCGTCAACGGGTGTTTCTCCAACCCGGTTCCGGGAAGGGTAAGACGCAACCGTCAAAAAAAGTGGCTTCCCGCTGCAGACAGATGCGGCGGGAGCTTTTTTATTTTCTTTCCGTGATACAGGCAGCAAAAGAAAATGGAGAAAGCTTCCCACATACCTAGTAAAACTGACGGGAAATCAGATTCAAAAGTTTGCTTATTACATAAAACGCCTGAAAAAGCAAAATAGTATTCTTGTGAAATAGAAATATGCACAATATAATCGCAATAAGAGATCAAAACGCATACAAAACAACGAAGGAGGTGCGCTGATGATAAAAAGAAAGAAACAAACGGTTCCTTCTGGCAACAGCCTGCGGAACCGGATATGGAAAAGCAGACAATATTATCTGTTGATCCTGCCCGCAGTGATCTATGTGCTGATCTTCTGCTATGCGCCGATGTACGGCCTGCAGATCGCGTTTAAGGATTATAAGGTTTCCCTTGGGATCCTGGGAAGCCGCTGGGTGGGATTTAGAAACTTCACGGACTTTTTTGGCGGATATTATTTCTGGAACCTGATCCGCAATACCTTTGCTCTTTCGGTATACACTTTGCTGGTGGGTTTTCCGGTGCCGATCCTCGTGGCGCTGATCATCAACGAGCTGAGCGGGGGTTTTAAGAGAGTTACCCAGACCGTATTGTATGCGCCCCACTTTATTTCAACTGTGGTTATCGTGGGTATGATCACCATTCTGTTTTCTCCGTCCATGGGTGTGGTCAATACGTTCCTGAATGCGCTTGGAATGGACAGCGTGTATTTTATCGGTGACCCGAAATATTTCAGGCATCTGTATGTGTGGTCCGGCGTGTGGCAGAATATGGGGTGGGGAGCCATCATTTATATTGCGGCGCTGTCGGGAATCGATCCATGTCTTCATGAAGCAGCGTCCATCGACGGAGCGTCCCGGCTCCAGAAAATTCTCCATATCAA
The DNA here is from genome assembly GCA_019118445.1 of Candidatus Eisenbergiella merdipullorum. Taxonomy (GTDB): domain Bacteria; phylum Bacillota; class Clostridia; order Lachnospirales; family Lachnospiraceae; genus Eisenbergiella; species Eisenbergiella merdipullorum. Next base: position 21,392 of record DWYY01000055.1, read on the forward strand.
TATTCCGAGCATTCTGCCCACGATCATCATCATGCTGATCCTGCAGATCGGGAATATTGCTTCGGTAGGTTATGAAAAGGTATATCTCCTTCAGAATGATCTGAACATGGAAGTGGCGGAAGTGATTTCCACCTATGTATATAAAAGAGGTATCGTGAACACAAACTACAGCTTTTCCACAGCGGTGGGACTTTTCAACAATGTGGTCAATGTGATCATGCTGCTGATCGCCAACGCGGTTTCCGGAAAATTCAGCGAAACGAGCCTTTTTTAAAAGGGAAGGAGAAAGGGAGAAATGCGCGGGAAAACGAAAAGAAAGAAGCTGACTCTGTTTGATGCCGTAGTACATATCATCGCCGCATTCCTGCTGTGCATCGTCGTATATCCGCTGATCCTGGTGCTGTCCAGCTCCATCAGCGATCCGCAGTTGGTGGCGACGGGAAAGGTCGTGCTGTTCCCCAAGGGCATTACTCTTGACGGATATGCACAGATTTTTCAGAATCAGGATATCCTGATCGGCTATGCCAATACCGTTTTCTACACGGTGATCGGAACCATGCTGAATCTGCTGGTCACCGTATCCGCAGGATATGTCCTGTCCAAAAAACAAGTGCCGGGAAATCGGTTTTTCATGACGCTGTTCATGATCACCATGTATTTTTCGGGCGGAATGATCCCCACTTTCCTGTGGGTGAACAGCCTGGGACTGTATAACAATAGGCTGGTGCTTATCCTCCTTGGGGCATTTAATACCTATAACTGTATCATCTGCCGTTCCTTCTTCTCTTCCATGCCGGTGGAGATGGAGGAAGCGGCGGCCATCGACGGCTGCTCCGTGATCGGAACATTTGTGAAGATCGTCCTGCCGCTTTCCAAGGCGCTTCTTGGCGTGATGGTTCTGTATTTTGCCGTAGTGCACTGGAACTCCTACTTTGACGCCATGATCTACATCCGGGACGACAGCAAACAGCCTCTGCAGGTTTTTCTGCGGCGGATCCTGATCCTGGCGCAGACGCAGGCAGACATGGAGGAGGCCGCAGGCTATGGACAGACGCTCGCCGATCTGGAAGCGCAGATGCGGTATGCGGTCATCGTGGTGTCTTCGCTTCCGCTTCTGATCGTCTATCCGTTTTTGCAGAAATATTTTGATAAGGGAGTTATGATAGGCTCGGTCAAGGGGTGAAGCAGAGACGGACGCTCTGAGAATGGCATGATTATGCTCAAATAAAAAATGCTGCGAAAAGCGGCGGAAAGGGTGTTGTTATGAAGAAAAAACTGGTAGCATTGATCCTGACGGCAGCCATGGTTCTGTCCATGAGCGCATGCGGAGCATCGGGAGGAGGGGGAAACGCTTCCTCGCAGGCCCCGGCTCCTTCGGAAACGCAGGAGGCCGTTTCGGAGGAGGATTCGGCGGCGGAGACGGCTGATCTGGAAGAAGCTTCTGCCGGGACGGAGGCTGCAGCGGAAAACGCCGGCGTTTATCCCATTGTCGAGGAACCCGTCACCGTGACCGGTCTGGTGGTGGGAAAGGATACCGCGACCAGAAGCGACCGGCTGGTGTGGAACAAGGTTTCCGAGGTGACCGGGATCAATATTGAATGGGAAGTCATCGATGCGGATGCGCTTGCCACCTATCTGGCGGGTGGAGACTGGCCTGATTTTATCCACTATAATCTGGATTCCAGCATGGTAACCGACTACGGCGTGGTGGGAGGAAGGTTCGTCAACTATCTGGATTATCTGGATCTTATGCCCAACCTCGTGCAGACCTTTGAGGATTATCCCATCGCCAAAAAGGCATCTATGGAGATCAACGGGGAGATGTACAGCCTGCCCGGCATCGAGGTTTCGGCAACCACGGTTAAGGCAAGGCCCTATGTGAGGACGGACGTGCTGGAGGCTGCGGGTTTAAGCATGCCGGCGACGGTGGAGGAATTCCATGACGCTCTGGCTGTATTAAAGGAAAAGAACGGAGAGGCGGGCTTTATTCCTGAGCTTTCCAATGATGAAAGCTACTGGGGGCCCATGCTGTTTGCCGCTTTTGGACCTCTTACCAATATGAACTTTGATGACGACGGTACGGGAAAGGTGGTCTTCAACCGCACCTCGGAGCAGATGAGACTTTATCTGGAATATATGAACCGGCTGTATGAAGAGGGGCTGATCGATCAGGAATATCTGACCATGGACGGTACGGTCCGGCTTGACCGGGCAAAATCCGGAAAGGTGGCGTTCATCGGAGGAGGAGAGGCGAATTCCCTGCAGGCTTCTGATTTCACGGATGGGGAATTCCATCTGGACTGCTGCCCGCCTCTTACCTCGGAATATGATTCCACGCAGGAAATTCTTGGAAATTCACCATATTTTCCCTCTGGGGGCTTCTATATGAATGCGGAGAGCGAATATATTGAGGAACTCTGCCGGATGTTCGATATCATGTACGCCACGGAAGAAGTGGTGGAAGGAAGCGGTTTATATGGGGAATCCTTCTGCTATGGCATGGAGGGTGTGGACTGGGACTACGGTCCGGAGGGATCCGGGGTTTATGTGTTCCATTGCCCGGAAAAGTATGACGGTTCATTCACCACTTATCAGTACAGTGAATTGATTTGGGAAAATGCAGGGCGTTGCGATGCTCTTGCCGGGCTGGTGACGGAAACGGAAGGAAACAACAGGGCGAGACAGCAGGGTTTTGTGAAAAACGTGATCCCTTACCAATCTGACCTGTATTTCCCTGTGGATCTTCTGACTTTTACGGAGGATGAGCAGTATACGCTGGATAACCGGCTGACGGATATCAAGACCTATTATAAGGAAATGGAAGGCAAATTCATTACCGGTGTGGCGGACATTGAGACCGAATGGGATACCTACTGTAAGACGCTTGAGCAGATGGGTATTAACGAAGTGCTGGAGGTCTATCAGGCATCTTACGACAGATGGAACAGTCAGTAGAAAAAGAAAAGAACAAAGCTTCCATGCTGCCTGTGGGGCGGCGGAACACGCGGAATTTCCAGAAGGCCGGCCTTTGGGCCGGCCTTCTGGATTTTGTGCGCCCGGAATTATTTCAGCAGCTCAGCGATATTCATTGACAATCCGGGGAAAATACCGACAGAAATATTTTCTTCAAAGGAATATTGTGCGATTTTTTCATCATTCACAAAATCATATACAATAACGGTCTCTTTCATGGGATTAACGATCCAGTATTCCTTCACGCCTGCTGTCCGGTTCAGGTTCAACCCATGTCCTGTCCTCAGCATCAAGGTTGACCGCGAAAGGACCCGGATAGACCTTGCAGGTTTCCTTTAGAATTATAACACAGTTTGAAAAGATTATGGAGAAAGAATAAGTTTTCCTGCCCGTTTTCCGCAAAAAGCGGATGACCCCTACGGGCCATCCGTTATCTTCGAGGGAGGGCCGGCATCTTTTCAGATGCCGGCAAGTTATGAAAAAGAAATCTATCTGAAAAAGTCTTGTTGTCTTTGTATGATTATACAATACCATCCATGTGTGGAGGAATCATGTTCTGTTTTTTAAGAAATTGTGAAGCTTTTGCAACCAAACGATGAATCTCTGTTTTACGTCCGGTATTTTCAGTATATCCCGGTTCCCCGGAAGTTATACAAAAGTTCCTTAGAAAAATTTAAGGAAAATTTAAAGGAAGCAGAAGGTATTTCTAAAGATGCGCATAGTATGATGGACCGGATCAAAAAAGTGGATCAGATTGAAAAAGGGCGGAAGGTCTTGACAAGAACAGAGAAATCCATTATTGTAATATGGAAACTGTATTAAAAAAATAAAACAATAGTACAGCGATACAGACAGAAAGAAGGGGCTTATGAGCGCACTGGTTGAAGTGAGAGACATGTGCAAGATTTATAATCCGGGAGAAAATGAGGTGCGGGCGCTGGACCATGTCAGCGTTTCCATTGAGGAAAACGAGTTCGTGGCGATCATCGGTCATTCCGGTTCTGGAAAATCCACCCTGATGAATATGCTCGGCTGTCTTGATGTGCCGACCAGCGGAACGTATCTGCTCCATGATCAGGATGTGTCGGGAATGAGCGATGATGAACTGTCGGATATCAGAAACCGGGAGATTGGCTTCATTTTTCAGGGTTTTAATCTGATCCCGAATCTTACCGCCCTGGAAAACGTGGAGCTTCCGTTGATCTACAGAGGAGTGGGCAGGCGGGAACGCATGGAGCTTTCCCGGAAGGCGCTGATCAAGGTAGGGCTGGAAAAGAGGATGACGCACAGGCCTGCTGAAATGTCCGGAGGACAGCAGCAAAGGGTAGCGATCGCTAGGGCGATCGCGCAGGCGCCGCCCGTGATCCTTGCGGATGAACCGACGGGAAATCTGGATTCCGGCTCCACGGTGGAGATCATGGGGATTCTGAAGGAGCTTCACAGGGAGGGAAGGACGGTCATCATCATCACACACGATAATGATATCGCCGCCCAGGCGGAGAGAGTGATACGCATTAAGGACGGACATATCGTTGAAGATTATCAGCAGCAGGGATTTTCGGCATAGAAAAGGACAGGGGCCGCCAGGCTATACTGCCCAATGAAAAAGGATGGAGGAAGCAGAATGAGCGAGTTGGAGAAGAACACGGAACATATGGATGGGAAAAATAAGGCGCGCAAAAAGAAGAGGAAAAAGAGGATCCCTCTGATCGCAGCCGTTCTCATTGTCGTCATTTTCGCCGGGTATTTTGCCGTAAGCAGCGCGGTCGCGAAGAACACTCCGGTTCCGGTAAATACGATTAAGGCGTCCAGAGGTACGGTGGAGGAAACAATTTCCACCAGCGGCAAGGTGAACAGCGAACAGAGCAAAACCTATTATGCGCCTGTGGGGGCGACCATTACGGAAATGAATATTTCCCTGGGCGATGTGGTGACTGAGGGGCAGCAGCTTGTTGTTTTCGATACCTCGGAACTGGAATCTCAGAAAGCGAAGGCGGATCTGGATGCTTCCGCTTCTGCCAACAGCTACCGGAGCACCCAGTATCAGAGCGATAAAAATCAGTCAGAATATAACGAGGCCGTGATCGGCCTGGACGAGCTGAAGGTGCTTGCGGCCCAGCAGGAGCAGTATGTGCAGGGCCTGAATTATGACTTAGAGGATGATATACAGAGCAAAAAGGAGGACCTGCAGGACTGGCTTGGCAAGCTGAACCTGGAGCTGGAAATCCAGAATAACAAACTGGCGGCGCAGATGGATGAAAACGCCCGGGAAGGGATCCAGGAGGTGATCCAGAACCTGAATGAGAGTATCCGGCAGACGACAAATGAGATCAATGACCTGAGCATGTCGGATGAAATGAAGGAAAAGCAGCGCATCATCGATGCGGAGCAGAAAAAGCTGGACGACATGAATGAGGAGATCAGCAGGCGGGAAGGAAAGGAATCCTCCTCGGAGGCAGGGATCGTGGACCCCTATGCCAAACAGCAGCAGGCGGATACTATGCAGAGTGCCCAGATCGCCGCAGAGGAAGCCGCGGAAAATCTGGAAAAAGGCCAGGAAGGCGTAAAGGCGGAGTTTGGCGGAATCGTGACAAAGATCGCAACCATGTCATCTTCGGCCAATGCATCTGCAGGCGGCGGACTGCTGGAAGGAGCGACGGTGGCGGAAGGGACCGAGCTTTTTACGATCGAGAGCAACCGCCAGGTGAAGGTTGATATTTCTGTTACCAAATATGATCTGCCTAAGATCGCGGTGGGACAGAAAGCGGACATTACGATCGCGGATCAGCAGTATGAAGGGGAAGTGACCAAGATCAACAAAGTGGCGGCGGACAATTCCCAGGGAAGCCCTGTGGTCGGCGTGGAAATACATATCAACGATCCGGATTCCGATATTTATCTCGGCGTAGAGGCACAGGTTGTTATCCATACCGCCTCCGCGGAAGATGTGATCACACTGCCTGTAGAGATCGTGAATACGGACAGAAACGGAGATTTCTGTTACGTGGTGGAAAACGGCATCGTAACGATGAGAAGGATCGCCACCGGGATTTCCTCCGATACGGATGTGGAAGTGACAGAGGGGCTGGAAGAAGGCGATCAGGTGGTTTACGACATGACCGGGACAGTGACGGAAGGCATGTCGGTGACCGCGGTTCCCGCAGATCTGGAAACGGACGCCATTCTTGAAACGGCGCAGCCGGAGACGGAACAGCACGATGAGACAGAAACGGCGCAGACGGAAATCGGCACGGCAGATTAGGAGGGAAAGAGTTGGCACAGGCGTGGGAATATATCAAAATTGCCCTGATGAACATCAGGAGCAATAAGGGCCGTTCCGTCCTGACCATGCTGGGGATCATCATCGGGATCACGTCGGTGATCATGATCATTTCCATCGGTGACGGTGTGAAGGGCCAGGTCAGCGATGAACTGAACGCGATGGCCGGGGGGCTGATCGGCATTTATGTGAATAACGACCAAAGCAAGGAAGAAATCTATTTTGACGAGGACGATTTTGAAGCCATCCGGGAGAAGATCGACGGTGTGAAGGGCGTTACCCCTGTCTATACCATGTACGGAAGCGTTATCGGGAGAAAAGGCGAGTTTACGGCCTATACGACCGGAGGAACGGAGAGCATGGAATTTTATCAGACAGAACCCATCGTATCCGGAAGATATTTTACGGCGGCAGATTATTATGCGGGAAACCGGGTCTGCGTTATCACGCAGCAGGCTGCGCAGAAGCTGTTCGGGACCACGGACGTGGTGGGACTGTCCATTGAGGTAACTCTGTATGGCGTCACGCAGGATCTGACCATCGTCGGCATCCGGCAGGACAGCGCCTCCGCCATGTTCAGCATGTACGGGGATATGATCAATATCGAGGTCCCGCTGAACCTCCTGAGCGCGTCTTATGGACTGTACTTCGGCGGCTTTACGGACTTTTATATCATTTCCGAGTCTCCTTCCATGAACACGCAGATCACCCAGAGCGTTGTCACCCTGATGGAGAGCAGACATGATGTGAGAAATCAGGGCGTGATCATGGTAGAGAACATGCAGGATCAGATTTCCCAGATCAATTCTGTGATGGGAAGCATCTCTATTTTCGTTGTGATCGTTGCGGCCATTTCCCTCCTGGTGGGAGGCATCGGCGTGATGAACATCATGTTGGTGTCGGTGACAGAGCGCACCCGCGAGATCGGTATCCGCAAATCCCTCGGGGCAAGAACGGGTTCCATCCTGCTTCAGTTTTTATCCGAATCCGCTATCATCACCCTGCTGGGCGGCCTGATCGGGATCGTCCTGGGCGTTGCGGGAGCTGGAGCGATCGGAAATGTGATTGGCTTTTCCGCCAGGATCAGCGCGTTGACCGTTCTGGGCGCTTCCACATTTTCAGCGGCGGTCGGCATTTTCTTTGGGATTTATCCTGCCAGAAAGGCGGCCAGAATGAGCCCGATCGAAGCGCTTAGGCATGAATAGACGGAGCCGTCAGGAAAAAACTTGCGTTATGGCTGAATTTCAGTATAATATAGTGTGAAGTAGAGAAAGCACCTGCGATGTAGGTGCTTTTTCGGATGCAGACTGTTTGGGACCGCCTTCGCTGACGGTTTGGGGCGGCCTTTAAAGGAGCGGATATTCATGCAGGTGGAATTTGATGTGCGTTTGGATGCCGGTACACTCTATGATCATCTGGTCTATCGAGCCTATTCCCACACCCCGGGAATCATGGAAACGGCAGCCGGTGCGCTTCTTGTGATCGTATTCGGAATGACCGGTAATCTGCTGTGCTTGATCGCCGGGCTGGTCATCCTTGCCTGGCTTCCCGCCTCCCTCTGGCGAAAAGCGGCGCGGAAGGCAAAGCAGCCGGATTTTCAGCAGCCTCTTCATTATATTCTGACGGAAGAAGGCGTGGAGATTTTTCGGAAAAATGGTAAGGATTTCTGGAAATGGGAGGAGATGGAGAAGGCTGTCTCCACTTCAAAAAGCGTCATTTTGTATACCGTCGGTGACAGCGCGTGCATCTTTCCGCGCAGGGAACTGAAAGACAGCTTGATCCCGGCGGTGGAGATGATTTCCACGCACATGTCTCCCCGAAAGGTAAACATCCGTATGTAGGAAACAACAGCCTGAAGAACAGGCAGAAGAAAGGGGCCCAGATGGAAAAAACGGAAGAAAGAGACAGCTTCTCCCCGGAAGAGACGTTTGCGCTGGGAGAAGAGATGGGAAAACAGGCGCAGCCGGGACAGGTCTATACGCTGATCGGCGATCTTGGAGTGGGAAAAACCGTATTCACTCAGGGCTTTGCGGCCGGGCTTGGCATTACGGAGCCTGTGAACAGCCCTACCTTTACCATTCTCCAGAGCTATGAGGGCGGACGGCTTCCCTTCTACCATTTTGACGTGTATCGGATAGGTGACGTGGAGGAGATGGAAGAGATCGGTTATGAGGACTGTTTTTATGGAGATGGCGTCTGCCTGGTGGAATGGGCTGACCTCATAGAAGAGATCCTGCCGGAACAGTATACGCAGGTATGTATCGAAAAGGATCTGAACAGGGGCTTTGATTACCGGAAGATCACGCTGACGAGGAAGGGAGAAAAAACGGAATGAAAATACTGGCGATCGACAGCTCCGGCCTTGTGGCGGGCGTGGCTGTGGCGGAGGGAGATACTTTGCTTGCGGAATACACCACGAATTATAAGAAAACCCATTCCCAGACCCTGCTGCCTATGCTGGATGAGGTGAAACGGATGATCGAGCTGGATCTGTCCAGTCTGGACGCCATTGCGGTGGCGGCAGGGCCCGGTTCCTTTACAGGCCTGCGCATCGGTTCTGCAACGGCAAAGGGGCTGGGGCTGGCGCTGGACAAGCCGTTGATAGGCGTTCCCACGGTGGATGCTCTTGCCATGAACCTTTACGGGGCGGGAGGCTATATCTGTCCTATCATGGATGCCAGAAGGAACCAGGTCTATACAGGAATTTATACATTTGTTCCGGAGAAAAAAGAGACGGATGCGGGGATGGAGAGGATCTACCGCCTTCATGCCGTCAGGTCTCAGTATGTTGCGCCCATTGAAGAAGTGGCAGAGACCCTGAACGGACTCCCGGAAGAAAGGGATGTGATCTTTCTTGGCGACGGCGTCCCAGTGTTTTATGACAGGCTGAAAGAGCTGATGAAGCGTCCTTTCGTCTGCGCTCCGGCTTCCTGCAACAGACAGAGGGCTGCTGCGGTGGCTGTCCTGGCGGAAAGGTATGCGGCAAAAGGGCAGATGGAAGCGTCGAGGGATCATGCGCCGGAATACCTGCGCCCTTCCCAGGCGGAGAGAATGCGTCAGGAAAAGGAACAGAGCTGTGCAAAAGTTCCTCCCCTGGAAAAGCAGGAGAAAAAAGTCAATGAGGATTCGTGAGCTTACGGAAAAAGACCTGGACCAGGCGGCTTTTCTGGAAAAAGCCTGTTTCGGCATATCCGCCTGGTCCAGACAGGCTCTGGCCGATGCGGTTACAGATAAAAACGCGCTGTATCTTGTGGCAGAGGAAGACGGCATCCTTGCCGGATACTGCGGCGTGTGGCTGTCCTTTGAAGAAGGAGAGATCATGAATGTGGCGGTCCGTGAGGACTTTCGCAGAAGGGGATACGCGGCAGGGCTGCTGCGGGCGCTGATGCAGAAGGCGGCGGAGTGCGGCGCATCACGGTTCCTTCTGGAAGTGAGGGAAGGGAACCTTCCCGCGATACGGCTCTATGAATCCCTCGGATTTCAAAAGGCCGGGATCCGGAAGGATTTTTACGTTTCTCCCAGGGAAAATGCCCTGATCATGACGAAGGAGATATAGATAGAAGGAAAATTTATTATGCTGGATGTGTGCTTGCTGGGAACGGGCGGGATGATGCCGCTGCCACAGAGATGGCTGACCTCGCTGATGGCCCGATATAACGGAAAAAGTATTTTGATCGACTGCGGGGAAGGAACGCAGATCGCTATGAAGGAAAAGGGCTGGAGCCCCAAGCCAATCGATATCATCTGCTTTACCCATTACCATGCGGATCATATCAGCGGCCTCCCGGGAATGCTCCTGACCATGGGAAACGCGGAACGGACGGAGCCGCTGATACTCATCGGACCCAAAGGGCTGACCCGCGTGGTGAATGCCCTGCGCGTGATCGCGCCGGAACTTCCTTTTCCTATTATATATAATGAAATTACGGAGACGGAACAGGCCTTTGCCTTCGACGGCTTTTGCATCGAAGCGTTTCGGGTAAACCATAATGTGACCTGCTACGGCTACAGCATCCTGGTGGAGCGGGCAGGGCGCTTTCAGGTGGAAAAGGCGCAGAAGCTGCAGATCCCTAAGCCCTACTGGAGCCGTCTGCAGAAGGGGGAGACCATCGAAACGCCGGATATGGTCTATACGCCGGATATGGTGCTCGGTCCTCCCAGAAAAGGGATCAAACTGACCTACTGCACGGACACCAGGCCCACAGAGGGGATCGTAAAAAACGCGGCCCAGGCCGATCTTTTTATCTGCGAGGGGATGTACGGAGAACCGGAAAAGAAGGAAAAGGCGAAAGAATACAAGCATATGACTTTTCTGGAAGCCGCCGATATGGCGAAGAGGGCGCAGGTGAAGCAGATGTGGCTCACCCATTACAGCCCGTCCCTCATCCGGCCGGAGGATTATATGGATGGCGTGCGGAAGATTTTCCCGGCGGCTGAAGCGGGGAAGGACGGCAAAAGCATTGATCTTCTTTTTGAGGAAGACTGAAAAACAGCGCGTTTCCCGTTGCGGAAGCATTTCGGAATGGAAGGAAATGTGAAAATGGAAAAAAGTGTGGAAACAGAAGATATTATGATCCTGGCGGTAGAGACCTCCTGTGATGAGACGGCCGCGGCGGTGGTGCGAAACGGCAGGCAGGTCCTTTCCAATGTCATTTATTCCCAGATCGATCTGCATACGATCTATGGGGGCGTGGTGCCGGAGATTGCGTCCAGAAAGCATATCGAGAAGATCGATCAGGTGATCGAAAAGGCTCTTTTGGATGCGGGGATGACCCTGCCTGAGATAACCGCGGTGGCCGTCACCTATGGTCCCGGCCTGGTGGGCGCGCTGTTGGTGGGCGTGTCTGAAGCGAAGGCCATTGCGTTTGCCGCCGGAAAACCTCTGGTCGGCGTGCATCATATTGAGGGCCATATCAGCGCAAGCTATATCGAGAATCCGGACCTGGAACCTCCTTTTCTCTGCCTCGTTGTCTCCGGAGGCCATACCCACCTGGTGGTGGTGAAGGACTACGGAGAATATGAGATCATCGGAATGACCAGGGATGACGCGGCGGGTGAGGCCTTTGATAAGGTGGCACGGGCGATCGGCCTGGGCTATCCGGGAGGACCTAAGATCGACAGGCTTTCCAAAGAGGGAAATCCTGACGCCATCGCGTTTCCCAGAGCGAAGGTGGGCGGAGAGGGAAGCTATGATTTCAGTTTCAGCGGCCTGAAATCCGCGGTGCTCAACTACCTGAATTCCTGTGAAATGAAAGGAATTGAGATCAACCGCGCCGATGTGGCAGCTTCTTTTCAGAAGGCAGTGACGGACGTGCTGGTGGATCATTCCATGGAAGCGGCGGAGCGCTTAGGCATGAAGAAATTTGCCATTGCCGGAGGCGTGGCGTCCAATTCCTCGCTTCGCGCGGCATTTGAGGAAGCCTGCAGGAAAAGGGGGATCACCTTTTATCATCCCTCCCCAATCTACTGCACGGACAACGCCGCCATGATCGGCTCGGCAGGCTATTATGAATATATCCGGGGAGTGAGGCACGGATGGGACCTGAATGCCGTCCCTTCCCTGAAGCTGGGCGAACGCATTTAAGAGCGGGCGGGTATATTTTAGGTATAAGAAAAAGGAAGGCGGTCGAAAACGGCATGGAAGAACTCAGGAGAGCAGCGGGTTCAGAAAAAAAGAACGGGCGGGAAAAAACAGCGGCTGTCGTCCTCGCGGCCGGAAGGGGAAGGCGCATGCAGAGCGATATTCCCAAACAGTATATGCTTTTAAACGGACGGCCTCTGATCTGTTATGCGCTGAAGGTTTTTCAGGACAGCTTTGTCGATGAGATCGTTCTAGTGACCGAGTCTGGGGAGGAAGAACGCTGCAGAAAGGAAATCGTGGAAAAATTCGGCTTTACCAAGGTGGCCGCGATCGCGGCGGGAGGCAGCGAACGTTGCTTTTCCGTAGCTAACGGGATAAAGGCGGTGTCATCAGACTGTGATTATATTTTTATCCATGACGGCGCAAGACCCTTTGTGACGGAAGAAATCCTGGAGCGGGGCCTGGAAACGGTGCAGGAGTACGGAGCCTGCGTCGCTGCTATGCCGGCAAAGGATACGATACGTATTGCGGATGAAAACAATTTTTCCGTATCCACCCCCCGGCGCGATCGCGTCTGGCTGATGCAGACGCCTCAGATATTTGAGGCTTCCCTCATCCGCATCGCTTATGACAAACTCCTGCAGGAAGCAGACCGGCTTGCGGCAGAAGGAATCCCGGTAACGGATGACGCCATGGCGGTTGAAACGCTGCTCCATCATCCGGTCAGGCTCTTTCCCGCCTCCTATGAAAATATAAAGATCACTACTCCGGAGGATCTGATCACGGCGGCCGGTTTCCTGAAAAAGATCGACCCTTTCTGCCAAAAAGATCAGGCGGATGCGGACTGAAATGATTTTTTGAAAAATTGTGAAAAAATGTGTTGACACAAAATACCTTTTTCGCTATAATAACTTTTGCACTGCTGAGGAACACAAAGTTCTGAAAAGACAGACAAGTTCCTAAATGTAATGCTGCAGCGGTTCCTGAAACGGGAATCCATCCCGACGGGAAACGGAGGAAGAAATCCTTCTGAAAGACAGCCGCTGTTTTTATTTTGTGAAAAATACCTGGAGAGGTATCGAAGTGGTCATAACGAGGCGGTCTTGAAAACCGTTTGTCCGCAAGGGCGCGTGGGTTCGAATCCCACCCTCTCCGCTGGAAACGGCC